>JAISPX010000101.1 GCA_031274595.1 Prevotellaceae bacterium
GAATTTGCTGAAAAAGGATACCGCCACAAAAGCAAGCCTGGTTTCCAAACGCTTAAAAGCCGCTTGGAATAAAGAATATCTCATTAGATTACTCCATTTTTAATGCGTTGACCCTGCGAAAATCTTTGCGCATATTGCCGTTGGCATCGTAACCGTAAGCCAATATCTGGTTTACATTTATTAATCTGTTGCCGCTGTGTGTTAATGTTAAATCGTCTTGTAAATTCAATTCGCCGTAACGTTTCAGTGTTTTTATATTTCCGTTTCTATCGTAAGTAAAACCCTGTTCGGTAAAACTGTTCAATGCCGTAATGTTTGCGCCTTCATAATATTTGTTATCAGTCAAGCGGCTTAATTTGTCGTAAGCAAATGCGTAAGTGTTTATTAACTCATTTTCGTGTTGCCAACTCCATTCTGTTATATTTCCCGTATAACTCGGCGTGGTGTTTGGTTTTGCAGGATCGTAATATGCCAATTGCATGTTAAATATATTGTCGTTTCCCTGTTTTGCACTTTTCTCTGTTACCCAGCCCTGTATGTTGTATTTTGTAGAATCGCGTATAACGTTGTTGTCATATATTTTTTCGGCGAGTTGTCCGAGTTCGTTATATTTATACACAACTTTTGCGGTATCGCTGTTGTTTATCGTTGTTTTTTCGCTTAATAATCGCCCACGCATGTCGTAAACAAATGTTGTAAGTTTCACATCTGCCGCTGCGCTGCTTGTTTTATGGCTTTCGTGCTGCGCAAGCACGTTTCCCGTAAAATCATACTTTGTACTGTATCGGCTTATCTGTTTCAATTGGTTTCTTTCAACCGTTTGTATCAACCGCCCCATATAATCATAGTAAAACGCTCGCTCTACATAATCGCCATTGTCAATTAAAATCCTCAATATTTCGTATGCTTTCAGGTGTCTTACTTTCACGCTGTCCAAATCGGCAAATGTGCAAACGCCAGCCACAGGCTCAAATGCAAGCGAGGCAGGAATTTTCCACAATACAGGTTCATTACCTCCGGGTATTCCCGTAAATATTGAATATGCTATAAAATTTGTTTCCAAACATTGGGCTATGCTCATATATTCGGCAGGAATAAGATAATATTTTATATTTGGGAAAAGTTCATCAGTATAATAAAGATAGGTGTTTTTTACATGATACTGTGAATTTATATAAAGATGATTAGGGTCGCATAACGAATCAGGTTTTAGAACAGGGCGAGGAATAACGGGAGGAGGCAACACTCCTCCACCCGGCGGTGGAGTTGGCGGCAGTGGGTCATCAATTATAGGCAGCAATACGTCGGCTTTTCTTTGCGTTTCGCCTGAAATATCAATAGATTCCGTTAATTCATCTTCATCACTTGCTGTTTCGAATAGACTGATTCCAAAGCCCGCTGATGGAATTTGATTTGTGTTTACCTTTAAGTAAGTTCCTGCTACCAATTCATTTCGCTTATAATAATATTTTCCGTAATAACGCACGCTTTCAATCAAATATTCGGTTGTAAAATCATTGCTGTCGGCAAATGGTCGGTAAATGCTGTTTGATTCGCCCAATGAAACGTAATCGTTGTTGTAAACAGTTGCAAAATATTTTGTTTGAATCTGTTGTCGTGTAAGCGTTGTTTTCACTAATGTTTTGTCGGTAAGATTTCCTACGTTATCATAAACGCAGTAAGTCCATTGGTTATTCGGTCGCATGTTGCCGTCCTGACACAGCACCAGACGCCCTCCCTTGTCGTAAATCATATATTCTACATCTTTGCCCGGCTGCTGGCGCTCTATCACATTGCCTCGTCCATCATATTTGTATGTGTAGCAATAATGTGCAACCATCGAAGAGCCGGGTATTAACGTTGTGCTTGTTCCTATTGCAGCGCTGTATTCGGGAGATATAACCATTACAAGTTGTCCTATTTCATCGTAACCGTAATAAGTGTCAAATTTCTGATTATTCTCGCCTATTGTACGAGTCAATACTGTACGTCCTGCTTTATCAGTGTATGAGTAAACAGTTGCTCCATCTTCGTTGGTTGTTGAATTTTTGTACAATGTATTTGGCGCATAAAGCGAGAAAGTAACAAAATTATTTGTAGGATTAACATTGAGTGCAAACACTTCGCCTGCGGTGTTTGTTTGATAATTATTTACCGATTTTTTGTCTTCGGTTCTGTAAATATCACCAACATTGTAAGTTTGCAGAATCCTGTTTAGCGGCGAGGCTTCAAACACATTTTCAACATAAGCGTATTGTCCATCGTCAACGCCAAACAGGTTTTGATAAAATGCCGTTTGCTTGGTAAACGGAGAATTTTCCTTTGCAGCAGTATTGTTTTCAGAGATATAAGGCATATATACTTTTGCATTATCTCGCCTCATATTGTCATAAAATACAGGTTTTACAATATTTTCCTGATTTGGAGAACCTTTAATTTGTATCACCTGTTCAGGATAACCAAGTCCGTCGTAATAGGTTATATCACGGAAATATTTTGTTGTATCGGCATCAATGTAAGTTGTTTTTTATTATCCAGTTTCCATCCGAAGCATCCATAAACATTGGATTTGGCGGAGGAGGTGGACAGGCTGTTTGATGCACATTTGCATATCCTCCGTCTGCTCCGTTTATCTTCAAATTTATATCCTGTGTTTTATTCTCTGATATATGTAAACTTATTGTTCCATAACGAATTGTACCATTATTAGTAGTATAGGTAACACTTACATCTGTTACTGCTATAAGAAAATCATAACCTGTATTTACTAATGTATTATTAAAGATTGCATACAAGTTATTTACTGTACCTGTATATGAATAACTTATTGTAATCTCAATGTCGTAATATCCTTCATTGCAATTAGCGTTTATATTGGGCGTGCTGTTGTGTCCCTCTATCAATATATGCGGAAAAGTTACCTGCGGTTCTTGCGAAAACATATTTCCGCAAAATAATACTGCAAAAATTATTGTTGTAAAATATTTTTTCATGACATATTAGTTTTATTGGTTATAATATTTATAATCGTATTGCTGTAATATATTGCCTTTATGATCTTTTATATTTTTCAAACGATTCAATTCGTCATACTCGTAATAAACAACAGTACCGTCAGGATTAGTTGACGTAGATATTCCAACTAAAGGTTTGTAGGTATTTACAGTAATTTGGGCATTCGGCAGTTTTGTTCGCAAATTATTAATTAATGTCCAATCGGAGGCAGAAGGTTCTGCTTTTGCCGCCAATGTTTCTATCTGATTATCATTTGTATAATTCAATGCTGTTCGTACATCTTCATAAGTTGCATTCTTAATTTCTGCTATAGGATATTTGTAATTATATCCCCAAAGATATACAACTTTTGCGGCATCATCTTTTGATAAATAAAGAGAATTACCTCGCGAATCGTATTTATTGTAAGAGATTCGGGGTTCAAATGAACCGTTTGTCGTATATTTTGCAGAAAGCGTTTTGGGAAGAATAAGATTGCCGTATGGCGCTTGTTCATAACTTGTGCGCGTATGACTTATGAAATCGCTACCGTTTTTTTCAATTTTTTCTTCCACAGGATAATCAAGCATATTTTTGTTGATCATTGTATTGTAAGGCGATATGTTTTTATAATTATCGTGGTACGGGAATATTGTTCTTTTGGTATAAACCTCATTTTTACTGTTTTTTTGTGTTATTAACGATGGCGTAAACGTTACATGTTTGCAATCTTTCATATCATATCCGTAAGTAATAGTTTTTGTAAGTGTTGGCTGTCCGTTTTCATATTCGGTTTCGGTAGAGCCTGATAAAATATAATAATTTTGATAGCCGAATGTGCTATGAGCAAAAATCTTATCAAGGTAGTATTGCTGATAAACCCAAGGCCTGGATTCCAATTGACAATAGTCAAGCACTGCCTGAAACCTTACAGAAGAAGGGCTAATAACATAATTGATAGGAATAAAAGAATCATACGTTTGAGGATATTCCCAAGATTGAGTGAGTTTTACACCAGTATGAAAAGAATTAAGACTATAGTAATAATAATTGTTTGCATATTTTTTAACGGTATCACCAGCGCTATTAAATTCGGTTCGTGAGGTTAAAAGCCCTTTCGACAATCCATTGTCAAAATCGGTAGATTCTACACATGCGTAAGGAATTGGAGCATCAGGGGGACATCTGTATCCATTAATAGCAGAATTATAAGTTGCATCTTTATATCGATATTCTGTCCATCCCAACAAATTTTGATATTTATAGCCATTATATTCTCTTACTAAGTTATAAAATACAGGGCTGTTACTGTTACCTGTTAATGGAGTTTGAGAAGAACTTATATAATGTTTGACAGGATATTCAGCAAGTTGCTTTCCATAGGTGGCACCACATTTATTGAGATAAATATGATAATAACGAATAGTATAAGTAAACATATTAACTTCAATAAGCATTGTTGCATAACCGGAATATTCATATTCTTTTATGTCGGAAATAGTTGTTTCATCCGAATAATTAATTCGTTTTTTTAGTCTTAATCCACCTACCTTTCCGTTATTGGCAATTCCGTATTGATATGCATAACTCACGCTGTTTAGTTCATATTCAAATTCTGTCCTGCCTTTGGTTGGGTATATAATTTTGTTCAAAACGCATGCTTTTGTAAAGTTTTCATCGGGATTTCTATTTGTATTGTCAACTTTCCACTTAGTATCGGTGCCTAGCCTTGTAACGTTTGCAATAGCAGTTGGAAATCGTTCTGAGTGCTGAGATGATGTTCCATTCCAATAGCCCCAATAATCTTCGTGACAACTATAATCACTTGAAACTGTATTATGCGGAAGTTGCGTCGTGCTACCATTGTAACCGAAACTATATACTTCTTCTTGCTGTTGCAAATTTCCCATAAATTTTATGCTTTCAAGTTTCAATCGATAATTATTGGAGGTGTCGCCAAAATAATGATTATTATCTAATGTAATTTGTTTTATTACAGTATTTTCGTGCTTTATGACTATATTTGTCAATCTTTCTTTATGTTCGCCTTGCCGGACACGAACATCTGTTCTATCATAATCATAATTAAAGGAGATTGTTACATCTCTCCATGTTATTTTTTCAAGCAGTGGACTTTGATAAGAATTGCTCTTTATCATATAATCATTATGTGTGCGTGATTCAGGGAGTCCTATTGTTTCATGACCCATAATACCATGTATAATTGCCCTTGATATTTGGATATATTTATAATCCCAATAGTCAACGCCACGTTTATAGGTAAATATTACCAGGGTCGTTTTCCATTCCCTGATATATTATTTTTGTAAGATACCATCCTGTAATTTTTCTTGTTGTTGTATCTGTTTCTGCAAATTCGTATTTTATTCCCTTGGTATCAGTTACTTCGTATTTTGTGTCAGAAATACGTTTAAATTCCAAAGGATCGTATGGTATTGGCAAAAGTTTTTCGGTAAAAACATTATATCTTGCCGTACCTGATTTATCTAAAAAATTATAATAATAGCGATCAGAACGAGTATCAAAATAATGAGTTTTTTGAAGAAAAGATGACTCCCAATAACTCCAAGAATAGTATTTACTTAAGTCAATACCTAAAACTTTAAGAGTGCCATTTTTTGCCGAATCTACAGCCTCTTTCGTTTTAAGAGGAATACGGAGTGTAGAACTTGGGAGTGTAGAGTTATTATATGGCGGCTCAAAATCGGCAAGTCCTTCAATCGAACGGGTTATAAGTCCTCCTGCATTAAGCACCCAGCCTAAACCCACAGGAGACGAAATATCGTCAACTTTAAATCCTGATGCATGGTAAGAAATGGAAATCGGAATATCAATCCATCCTGTACTTAAAGTGTGGATAGGAATTTCAATCTGCGGAACTCCTGTTGTATGTCCTACGGGTATTTCACCATAGCGAGCAAAAGCCGCCGCCTGTGGCGTAGGTGGAATAATATCGGGTAATCTTATTTCAGGAGGATTTGTTTGAGCATAAAGCATGTTGCTCAAACATAGCAATAACATTAATGTTTTAATAATTTTTTTCATGTGCGTTGTTTTTAATTTTCTAAATGCAAAATTAATGTTTTTTGATTTATTTCAAAAAATGATATTTTTTTTATTGATTTAGTCTGAAAAATGCTGTTGAATTCCTCTAACAAGAACTCTCTTTAATTCCATATTTAGCATTAGAAAAATAAAAAAATGCGAATTTACTTGTTGTTTTTCAATTATATACAAGAAAATTCAAATAGCAAAAAAAGAATCACCAACTTTCTAATAAATATTTTAGGTTAAATACTTTTTTAACTCTTCCTTTGGATAATATTTTACTTGATATAAGAAAAGTTATCACGACTAATGATAACTTTTCTGCTATAATTGCTATTTTCATTTTATTGGATTTTAGTGATGAATATTACATTTTAATGCCCCTGTTTTTCTTTTGTTCTTCCTTTTTTTGCTTTTCGTCAGGCTGATTTTGAC
>JAISPX010000115.1 GCA_031274595.1 Prevotellaceae bacterium
GTCGTTATGATAGAATCAATTACAATAAAAAATGTTGCCACATACGATAATGTTGGAATTCAAATAAATGATTTGAAGAAAGTAAATTTTATATACGGCGCAAATGCTTCGGGTAAAACCACTATATCTAATTTTTTAGTTAAACCTGAATCATTTGCGAATTGTTCTTTGACTTGGAAGAATGCACAAGAGTTGACAGTTTTAGCTTACAATAAAGATTTTAGAGATAAGAATTTTGGAAATGGAAAAATTGCAGGTGTTTTTACTCTGGGAGAAGCAACAAAAGAACAAAAACAAATTATTGAAGACAAAGCGCTTGAATTAAAAAAGAAAAAAGCCGATGGTGATGGTAAAAAAGAAACATTAGAAGGTCAAGATGGGAGGAGCGGATTAAGAGGACAAAAACAAGCGTTAATTGATCACTTTAAAGAGACCTCATGGACAAAGATTTATAAAAAATATGAGACCGATTTTAAAGGGGCTTTTGGAGGTTGTTCGCAAAAAGAAAGTTTTAAGGATAAATTATTGCAAGAATTCGAAAACAACAAAACAGGACTAAAAACTCTTGATGAACTAAAAGAAAAAGCAAAAACTATTTTTGGAGAACAACCTCAATGGATTGATGCAATTTCTCTAATAAGTTCAGAGCGAATATTGGAAATTAATGATCATCCTATTTGGAAAAAAATAATTGTTGGAAAAGCCGATGTTGATATCGCAAAACTTATCCAAAAATTGAATATTAATGATTGGGTAAATCAGGGAAGAATTTATTTGCAAGCAGAAGATAATATATGCCCTTTTTGTCAAAAGCAAACCATTACTGATGAATTTAGAAAGCAATTAGATAGTTTTTTTGATGAAACATACATAAGCGATATAAAGTCATTAAAAGAATTAAAACAAGAGTATAACTCTTTGACACAAAATTTAATCAATGAATTAAACATTATTGAAACAAATCAGAAAAACTTAAAGAACTCACAATTAGATATAGACAAATATTCTGCTTATCTTAAAACTTTGATTAGTCAAAACATGACTAATGTTGAGTTACTCAGTAATAAGGAGAAAGAGCCAAGTAGAAGTATAGAACTTGTTTCATTAAAAGAGCAGTTAAACTTAATTGCAAAATTGATTACAGACACCAATACCAAAATTCAAAAACATAATGATATTGTTAATAATTTCAATACAGAAAAAAACACTTTAATAAGTTCTGTATGGAAATTTCTTTGCGAGGATTTCAAAGATGATATCCAACAGTTTCTAACAAACAAAAATGGTTTAGAAAAAGGAATTTCCAATTTAGAGTCTCAATTAAAAATCATGGGAGAAGAATCTGACAAATTGGATCAAGAGATTAAGGAATTGAGCAAAAACGTTACAAGCATACAACCTGCAATTGATGAAATTAATAGGCTTTTAAAATCATATGGTTTTTTGAATTTCAGCATTGTGCCAGCCACCGAAAAGGGCTTTTATCAAATACAAAGAGAAGATGGTACAATTGCAGAAAGAACGTTGAGTGAAGGGGAAATTACGTTTATTACTTTTTTGTATTACCTGCAATTAGCTAAAGGTGGCGTTTCGGAAGAAACAGTAAATGAAGAAAGAATACTTGTTCTTGATGACCCTATCTCAAGTTTGGATAGCAATGTATTATTTATTGTCAGCACACTAATTAAGGAAATAATTACAAGTATCAAAGAAGATAATGGAAATATTCGCCAACTTATTCTATTGACGCATAATATCTATTTTCACAAAGAAGTTTCGTATGAGGGATTGAATCGAAAAGGAGAAAAATCTCAGTTTTGGATTTTACGAAAAAATCTCAAACAATCAACAATCCAATTTTATGGAGAAACCAATCCAATTCAGTCGTCTTACGAATTATTGTGGCGTGAAGTAAAAGAATGGAAAAAGAACTCAGGAATAACAATTCAAAATACTATGAGACGAATTTTAGAAAATTTCTTTAGTATTCTTGGAAATAAAAGGGATCATTTTCTGATTCACAAATTTGACAACCAAGAAGAACGAGATATTTGCAGGTCACTCTTGAGTTGGATTAACGAGGGCTCGCATACTCTGAATGACGACTTGTTTATTGAAGTTCCAGATGGGATGATTGAAAAATACTTAGCCGTTTTTAGAGATATTTTTACTCATACTGAAAACAGTGGACATTATAATATGATGATGGGTATCGAACAGGATCCAAATGTATAAAATAAAAAATATGGATTTAAAAATAGAGAAATTATGAGTTACAATATAGATTTTGATTTTGGCAACAGCGACACAATGTATTTAACGCATTCTTTGCACCCATATCCCGCAAAGTTTCCGCCTCAACTGCCACACACAATAATAAAAAAGTTTGCCCATAAACGGGCAACTGTTTTAGACCCCTTTTGTGGTTCTGGAACTACGCTTGTCGAGGCTCGTTTGTTAGGGTGTAATGCAATCGGAGTTGATGTAAACGGATTGTCGTCTTTACTTTCCAAAGTCAAAGCAACACCAATGTCAGCAAAAGAACTTTCGCAAATCAAAGATTTTCTTGCGTTGATAGCCAACGAAGATTTTCAATGGAAGATGAAACGCCAGACAATCGAAGTGAAAAAGATAGAAGGATTAGAACATTGGTTTCAACTGAATGTAGCAGAAGAATTAACGTCCATTCTTAATCTGATTGCAAAATTAGACGATGAAAACGTGCGCGATTTTCTTAAAATCGTTCTTTCTTCAATTATAGTGCGGGTTTCCAACCAAGAAAGCGACACCAGATTCGCAGCGAAAAACAAGAACATTCCAAACAATTTCACATTCGGCTTATTCCTTACAAGAGCGAATGAATACCTGCCACGCATTGCGGATTACTCTAAAAAAGTCAATAGTGATAGTTATTTGAAATTGTTAAATGCAGACAGTCGCAATTTATCAATACTTGATAGTGATAGCATTGATATAGTGATAACTTCACCGCCATACGCAAATACTTACGATTACTATTTATATCATAAATTCCGTAAACGTTGGCTTGACTTAGATGTGCAGTTTGCACAATACAATGAAATTGGCTCACGCCGTGAGTACTCAAGTCTGAAAAAGCCCGCAGAACAATGGACTATTGATTTGAAAAAGTGTTTTTCCGAAATGTACCGACTAATAAAAAAGGACGGTTTGGCGTTTATTGTTATCGGCGATAGCGTGATTAAAAAGGAACTTATTAAAATTGATGAGGTTATTACCAATTTTATGCCCGAAATTGGTTTTGATATTTGCAATATAATTTCGTCTGATTTGTCGGAACATTCACGCATTTTCAACCCAACGTTTGCACAGAAAAACAAGAAAGAACATTTGATCATATTAAAAAAGTGAGGTATTTATGTGCTGCAAATCAATCAATCAATCAATCAACAAGATTATTCCATAAAAGTATGAAACAGATACGCATATATTACGAAAGTTTAGAACAGGCTGAAAATTACATTAAACCAATAATTGAAAAAGTTATTGATAAAAAAGTAGTTGAGATTGCTTTAGTCAAACGAGAAAAAGACCCCAAAAAGATAAATGAGGGTTCTATTGCTGCAATTATTTCATTGGTAAATCCCGATGTATTAATTACCGGTATCGTAAACGATATTGAATATCCAATATCTTTAATCGAATTTTCCGAAGCAGTTACAACAGAAGACCACGAGTTGCAACGCACATACGGTGCTGTTGCTGCACAACTTGCAGGGGCTTACTATATAAAGATTTCTGGTAACAAACGTTCCGAAAAAGAATTTGGTGGCGCAAAGTACAACCCATTTTCAACTCCAAAAATATTTATTAACAAAGTCGGTTACGAGGGCTATATTATTGCAGATTGGAAAACTGAACTCGACAACAAATATACATTGCAACGCAATTCAAAATATCCGTCTTGTCCTCCCGACATAGATATTTTAATATCCACTTTGCAAAACGCCGTTTCTGTATTTTTACAGTCTGAAAAAGATTGGTTTATGAAAAGCATCAATAACCTGAAAAGCAAAAATCCATATCAGATGTATAGAAAACAAGTTGATGCTGCGACAGGTGCAAACGAACTGGTAGAAACGTGGAGTAATCGTAGGCGTAGTAATCTGAATAAACTTCGTTATTTTGTTAAAAACGATTGGATTGGTGCAAAAATCAATCGTTTCAGCCATGCCATGGACCCTGATAGAGGTATTTTGACATTTATTTCTGTATTGTTTTCGGATAGTCATAAAATATACGGCATTTATGCACTGAAGCGAACTTCTAATGAATTAAAAGTTGATATTGATTCTATTGAAACAATGCAGAAACAACTCAAATCAGCACTACTCAAAGACCGAGATGATGGTGGACTTCCTTTGTGGTTTGAAGATGTTATTCTTATTTCAGCACAAAAAGCGACTACATTAGATTGTGAAATAGACATTACGCAGGAATTGTTAAAAAATCGAAGTCGACTTATTAGGAACAAAGTCGCTTCAACACTTGCTTACTTTTTAGACGGCATTTATCTAAACCACAACGGAATATGTTTAAAGTGGGATAAGAGAAAGTTAGTAAATTCCACAAGCAAGAATTTTCTACCTTCTTTTTCTGCCTACTTTGGTTTTTCAAATTACACGAAACCGACGCCTATTATTGAAGTTGCAAATGAAGTTGATGAAGACGAAGTTACATATACCATTGTGCATAAAGTGCTAATTCCAAACGGTTTTCAAATCGTTTCAGTTTCTTATCCCGGCTCGCAAGGCGGCGGAGCGGTTTTGCCAAACCCAAAATTAGGCAAAGCGCAGCCGCGTGAATATCCGGATGTAATTGCTTTGCCGCCTGCTAACTCAACAATAGATGTAGTGCTGAATGAAAGCAAGGGAATGTTCTCCAAATCAAGCGTGAGAAAGGATTTAGAAAAGATTTTGCGCTATAAGACCGACCCGAAACGAATAATGGCATTGAAAGAGACCTTGTTTGTTGCACAAGTTATTGACAAAAACAAGCAACTGCAAAACATTGTTATCGGCGTAGCATTTGGCGTGAAAAACGGAATAACAACTAATTGGCGACCTGACAATGTTGATTTCATTTTCCGCATTACCAACCGACACGAGTGGGCGATCGGCATTTTCAAACAAGAATTACGTGATTTAATAAGAACGATTGAGGGGCGAACTTGTTTCTGTACGGTCTATAAGGTCAGCAAAGGACAGTAGTAATAACTTCGATTTAGTTAGTGCGTTACGTTGATGAAATCCAACTTTTATTCACCTCAGCAATAACAGCATCGTGTTTGTTTCCTCGACGAACTCGCCTTTAATATCCCGAACTTCCGCACCGCTACAGATATTCTCACTCCATGTTTTAGTGTTTATTTGTTACTACTTGCTGCCTGTAGCTATAAATTTGCTTCGATGTGATGTATAAACCTGGCACACTAGTGTATAAACCTAAGCTACCGTGTCGTAACCGCCTTCCATTGGTTCATCAATCATCCTTGCCGTGCAGAAGAATCATCCTATCCGGTCATAAAATTCTTTCCTTTGGTCATAAATTCACCTTATTTGGTCGTAAATTTAGCATATCGGGGAGTAAAACAGTGCTTACGGGGAGTAAATTTAGCATGTCAGGGAGTAAAAATGCCTTATCTGGAGGTAAAAGTAGGTCATTGGGGAGTAAAGTTGGTTCAATGGGGAGTAAAGTTGCGCTTTATTTAGATAGCTAAAGTGCTGTGAATGGGTTAGTTAGGATATTGTTGAAAAAAATTTGTATTTTATATTTGGTAATTGGAGAAAAATTGATATATTTGCACTGTCTTATTGTGGCGAATGTATATTAATAATAAAACTGTACAGTATGGAGAAGAAAGATTATTTGAACTTACCCGACGACCGGTTGATAGATTTGATACAGGTTGTCCATGATATGGCTATCGAAAATTTGGAGCGTTGGCGTTT
>JAISPX010000164.1 GCA_031274595.1 Prevotellaceae bacterium
CAAGAAAAAAATGACATTATATATCTGTAAAACAGATAGTTATTAACAGGTGAGGGATCCTTTTGTTAACAACCCCTCATTTAGTAAATTTTTCGTGCGTTGACCCTGGATATTTGGAATAATTTTCTTCGTGATTAAAGAAAGTTTTTAATATTAGGCGACTTTTATTTTTTTATCGTTTAATAATATCTAAAAAATTAATAAAACATAATGCATTTAGTTATTAGTCGCATTTTTTTTATACTTTTGCCAACAATTTAAATTTATTTTATTAAAATTATAAACACTTATGCCAAACATTTCAGATAAGGGAAAATTAATGCCCGCATCGCCAATTCGTAAATTAGTCCCGTATGCCGAAGCCGCAAAAAAACGAGGAATAAAAGTTTATCATTTAAATATCGGGCAACCTGATATTGTTACGCCGCCGTTGGCGCTCGATGCCGTAAAAAAATATGATGCAAAAGTTATAGAATACAGCCATTCGGCAGGAAACGAATCATACCGCAAAGGACTTGCAAAATATTATCAAGGTATAGGAATTGATATCGACGAAAATGATATGATTATCACAACAGGAGGCTCGGAAGCAATAACTATCGCAATGATGTCGTGTTTGAACGAAGGCGACGAAATCATTATTCCCGAACCGTTTTATACAAATTACAATGCTTTTGCGCTTCAGGCGGGAATAAAAGTTGTGCCTATAAAAACCACTATTAACAACGATTTTGCGCTTCCCGCTATTGACGAGTTTGAAAAAATCATAACTCCGCGAACAAAAGCGATAATGATTTGCAATCCCAATAATCCGACAGGTTATCTGTATTCGGCATTAGAACTCGAATCTTTAAGACAAATAGTTTTGCAACACGATTTGTATCTTTTTGCCGACGAAGTTTATCGTGAATTTTGTTACGATGGAAATTCGCACATTTCATGTATGACGCTTGCAGGCATAGAACAAAATGTAGTGTTGATTGATTCGGTTTCCAAACGATACAGCATGTGCGGCGTGCGAATCGGAGCATTGATTTCTAAAAACAAAAATGTTGTTGATGCCGCATTGCGTTTTGCTCAGGCGCGATTATGTCCGCCATCTTACGGGCAAGTTGCAGCCGAAGCGGCGCTTGAAACTCCCGAAAGTTATTTTACCGATGTGTACAATGAATATATTATGCGTAGAAATTATATGGTTGAGGCGCTCAACAAAATCGACGGAGTGTATTGTCCAAAACCCAAAGGCGCATTTTACACAGTTGTAAAACTGTCTGTTGACGATTCCGACAAGTTTGCCCGCTGGTTGCTCGAAGATTTTGAGTATGAAAAGCAAACCGTAATGATTGCGCCTGCCACAGGTTTTTATGCAAGCGCCGAAATGGGAAAAAATGAAGTCCGCATCGCATACGTTTTGAAAATCGAAGATTTGAAAAACGCTATAAAATGTCTTGATGAAGCGCTGAAAGTATATCCCGGAAAAATGACAGAGTGAAACACACACACCGTCATTTTAAACCGTATGAATTATAAACGACAGGTTATTCTATTGTTTCATCCTCTCGGATTTTCAATAGCAGAGAATGAGCAGTTATCAAAGTATGCATAATGTTTTTTTGAAGACTAATATTGTGTTCTACTTGTTTCGTCTTGCAAAGGGGAGGTTTTATTAACTATTGATTGCGTGTTATCGCTTCATTATTATATCTGTGTGTTGATTAATAAGCAAAAAAACATATCAAGCGCCTTACGTTGCTGCAAAATTGATATTTTCTCTGTATGTTAGAAACGCAATATAATTTTGCCCAAACTTGGATATTTATATTGCAATCATTAAAAATGTTTTTTCTTAATTATTTTTGTACTTTTACAGCATAAATATTTTGTAATGATGCAAACAAACATTTTAATACCTTTTATATTAACGCTTTTTGCAGGATTGGCAACAGGTGTGGGAAGTGCAATAGCATTTTTTGCTCATCGCACAAATAAACGGTTTTTATCGTTTTCGCTTGGTCTTTCTGCCGGCGTTATGATTTATGTTTCGTTTGTTGAATTGTTCCCTCAGGCGCAAATATCTTTATCAAATGATTTTGGCGCAAAAACGGCAACCGTAATTACTGTTTTATGTTTTTTTCTGGGCATGTTATTAATAGGTATAATCGACCGTTTTGTGCCTTCAATTGAAAATCCTCACGAAGTGCGTTCGGTAGAAAGTATGAACATGGCTCCTCCGCAAAATATAAAATTGATGAGAATGGGAATAATTACAGCGCTGGCAATAGGTATTCATAATTTTCCCGAAGGAGTTGCCACTTTTGTTGCGGCTTTGGAAAATCCCACGCTTGGTATTGCAATTGCCGTTGCGATTGCCATTCATAATATTCCCGAAGGAATTGCCGTTTCTGTTCCTATATATTATGCAACAGGAAATAGAAAAAAAGCATTTTTCCTTTCTTTTTTGTCGGGAACGGCTGAACCCGTAGGAGCAATATTGGCATATTTGATTTTGATGCCTTTTATTTCGCCTGTCGTAATGGGATGCGTGTTTGCCTTTGTTGCAGGAATTATGGTTTTTATTTCGTTCGACGAATTATTGCCCGCAGCCCGCGAATATGGCGAACATCACATTTCTATTTTCGGTTTGGTATCGGGAATGGCAATAATGGCGTTGAGTCTTATATTATTATCCTAATAAAATAGCAAAATTATGAGTCATCATCATTTAGAACACAACCACGTACACAAAACAATGTCTTTGAACAAGATATTTATTGTAAGCATTATGTTAAATATCAGTTTTGTAATAGTCGAATTTGTTGCAGGATTTTTATACAATTCCGTAGGATTATTATCGGATGCAGGGCATAATCTCAGCGATGTTGTGAGTCTTGTGCTGGCGATGTTGGCATTTCGTTTGTCGAAAATAATTGCCAACAAAAAATATACTTACGGATATAAAAAAGTTACCATTTTAGTATCGCTGTTCAATGCTGTAATTTTGTTGATTGCCGTTGCTTTTATTGTAAAGGAAAGTATTGAAAAAATTATCACTCCGCAGGCGATAAACGGAAGTATTGTTGTGTGGACGGCAGCCATAGGAGTTGTGATTAATGCTGCTACGGCATGGCTTTTTGTGAGAGAAAAAGATAAAGACCTGAATGTTAAAGGCGCTTATTTGCACATGGCTGCAGACGCATTAGTTTCGGTTGGCGTAGTAATTTCAGGAATAATAATATTGACAACAGGATGGTATTTAATCGACCCAATTGTAGGATTGGTAATAGCAGTTGTGATCGTATTTTCAACGTGGAGTTTGTTGCGCGAAAGCCTTAATCTGTCTATTGATGGAGTTCCATCTAATATTGATTACGAAAAAACGGAGCAAATTATCATGTCTAATCCCGACATAAAAGAAATTCATCATTTGCATATTTGGGCGTTAAGTACTACCGAAAACGCTCTTACGGCTCATATTGTTTTGTCAGACATGAGCAAAATGGAAACCGTAAAAGCAAATATCAAACATATTTTACATGATAACGGAATAGACCATGCCACATTAGAATTTGAACCCGAAAACACGGCATGTGAAAACAAATATGAATAATGCAATTTTATAAGTTGTATAAACGGTTAACGGGTAAAATAAACCATGTTATAGTTTTGCTTTTTAACGTCTTTGCGATGAGCGGCATATTATCGTCCGTAACTGCGAGTCGCAAGTGAAGCTGTCTAATGAAATGAAAAGAGAAGAGTGAAAAATGAAAATAATGATAAAAAGATAAATAATTATTGCTGTCCGCTAAAAGATAAAAACAAACAAATCACCTATCTGAAACGCCTATACAAAGGCAAATCAGGCGTATAATTAAAAAAGTAAGCCCCCTATTAAAAATTGAATGCTAATTGGACAGCATTTGGTGGCGAAGAA
>JAISPX010000184.1 GCA_031274595.1 Prevotellaceae bacterium
CTTGTAGAATATTAAAAATCAAGCGAATAAAATTTATTTGGTGGTTTCAAAAAAAGGTTGTATTTTTGTGCAAAGTTTTATGCAGACAAAGGCAAGACATGCGTGGTCAAATCAGACCGTAAAAAACGCCCCAAATCGTACCCCATAAGACAAAAGTGAAAAACAATTTACTGTTTTTTAGATAGTTATAAAGACTTGTTAATTCCTGTGTGTGTTAACAAAATATTCTGAACTGCCAAATATTTCGGCAGTTTTTTGTTAATATTTTCGCACATTTTTTTCATTATCGAACTAATCTTTTTCATATAATGGCGCAAAATTAAATAAAATTTCACAAAACAACAAAATTTTTTAATGGTTAATAGTAAATCGTAAATACAAAAATAGTAAATAAGAAATCTCAACAATATCATTTATCATTAACCATTTCTTAATAGAGTTTTAGTGTTAATAGAAATTTTATCCGCTTGTTGAGGATAAAATTATTTGCATGTACGGACATAAGTGGTTTGGCGACATTGGGTTTTATTGTTAAATTTTGGATAAATTGGTAATTTATAAAAAAACGTTTTCATTTATTGATACTATAATTCAAAAATTTCATGTACATTTGTGCGATATTAACCACATAACACAAACTATAATTAAATGAAAATTTTAGTATTAAATTGCGGAAGTTCTTCTATAAAATATCAGGTATTTGATATGCTTGATGAAGAAAGCGAAAATCGTATTTTGGCAAAAGGTATTGTTGAACGTATCGGTTTGCAGATAAGTAAAATTGTACACAAAGCCACAGGAAAAGAAAATGTGGAATTTAACGAACAGGTACAAAATCATATCAAAGGAATAAACAAAATACTTGATTTGCTTGTATCCGATGAATATGGAATAATGAAAAGCCTCGATGAAATTTCGGCAGTAGGGCATCGCGTGGTACACGGCGGCGAACATTTCACGGCAAGCATGTTGATTGACGAAACAGTAGAACAAAAAATCGATGAATACATAGAACTTGCTCCGCTGCACAATCCTGCAAATCTTAACGGAATAAAAGCCATAAAACAAATTCTTCCGAATGTTCCGCAGGTTGCATGTTTTGACACTTCGTTTCATCAAACAATGCCGCCTCATTCGTATTTGTATGCATTGCCGTACGACTACTATTCAAATCAAAAAATACGCCGTTACGGATTTCACGGAATGAGCCATAAATTTGTTGCAAATAAAGTTTGCGCAAAACTTGGCTGCGATATAAAAAACACAAAAATAATTACCTGTCATTTAGGCAACGGCTCGTCGATAACGGCGGTAGATAAGGGAAAATCGGTTGACACAACAATGGGATTCACGCCTCTCGAAGGATTGATGATGGGAACGCGCTGCGGAGATATTGATGCAGGAATTATTTTTTATCTTTTGCAATCAAAAAATCTCAGTAGCGAACAGGTAAACAATCTGCTTAACAAAGAAAGCGGATTACAGGGAATATCAGGCGTTTCGTCGGATATGCGCGACCTTTGGAATGCCGCCGACAACGGAAATCAACACGCAAAACTTGCTCTTGACATGTTTATGTACAGAGTTTTGAAATACATAGGCGCTTACGCCGCAGCGATGAACGGAGTTGACATAATCGTATTCACCGGCGGAATTGGCGAAAATGATTTTAATGTTCGCGAAACAATATCCAAAAAACTGGAATATCTCGGAGTTGATTTTGACAGCCAAGTAAATCACATGCTGCGCGGCGTTGATTTTAAGGAAATAACAAAACCCAATTCAAAAGTGAAGGTAGCAGTTGTTTCCACCGACGAAGAATTGGTGATAGCAACAGATACAAAAATAATAATTGAAAATTTATAACCGATTTTAATTTCGGATTTGATTAAAAACAGATTGACAGTTCTTGTTTTATGAACTGACAGTCAAAAAAAATAAAATATATGATAACAAAACTATCGCAAATAAACGATGCCGTAAAAGCAAAAGGCAAAAAGATGCTTGTCGCTGCTTATGCAAACGATGCTCATACAATTGAAGCAACAAGTCTGGCTGTAGATGCCGGAATTATTAATGCCACTTTGGTTGGCGATATCGAAACAATTAAAAAAGTTTGCGCCAGCGAAAATATCGATGTAAATAAATACACGCTTGTGAACGAAAGCGACGAAACAAAAGCCGCAATCCTCGCAGTAAGCCTGATAAATCAGGGCAAAGGCGATATTCTCATGAAAGGACTTTGCTCTACCGACAAATATATGCGAGCAATTCTGAACAAAGAAAACGGCTTAATGCCCGGCGGGAAAGCGGTATTGTCGCACGTTTCGGTATTTGAAGTGCCGGCGTATAAAAAACTTTTGATAACGAGCGATGTCGCTGTAATTCCCGCTCCCGATTTGAATCAAAAAATCGCAATTACAAATTATTGTATCAACGTTGCCCATAAACTTGGAATTGAAAAACCTAAAATTGCAATTATAGCGGCTACAGAACAAATGATGCCAGGAATGCAAGCCTGCGTTGATGCTGCGATTATTGCGAAAATGAGCGACCGCAATCAAATAAAAAATGCGATTATTGATGGACCTTTCGGCATGGATGTCGCTATTGATGCGGAAAGCGTGGCTATCAAAAAAGTTACGGGCGAAGTTGCCGGCGATGCCGATTGTCTGATTTGGCCTAATATTGAAACAGGAAATGTATTTTACAAAACCGCCACAAAATTTGCACAAGCCGAACTTGCAGCGCTTGTTGTGGGAGCAAAAGTTCCCTGCGTACTTTCATCACGCGGCGACAGCGCTCAAACCAAAGCCTACTCGATTGCTCTGGCAGCGCTGATGGCAAAGTAAACTTTTTTAACATTATTTTAAAGTAAAAAAACTGTATTGTCAGAATAAATTATTAGGATATACAAAATAACTTTATAATTTTGCATAAAATATTATTTAACTTAAAATAGCAAAAATATGAAAAAAATTATTTTATCAGCCATTTTTACAATGGCAATGGTTTTCACCACAAACGCCCAAGACCACAAATGGTTTATAGGAGGCGAATTTGGCTTTTGGTCGGCAAAAGCAGGTTTTAATTATTATGATAATGTTTATGTTCCTGCTGATGCAAGAACCACAACTTGGGGTATTGCGCCTGAAATAGGCTATAACATTTCAGACAAATTTGCTGTTGCTGCTTCTGTTGGTTATCTTTATCAAAAAACAAAAACAGATTGGTCTGAACAAAAGGAATCGGGTTTTGTTATCAATCCTTATTTTCGATACACTTTTTTGAAAAAAGGAATTGTAAGCGCTTTTATTGATGCCGGCGCTACTTTTGGCATTTCAGATTTTAAAGGATTTGAAGCAGGAGTGAAACCCGGTATTGCAATTGCATTAACAGACCGTTTTAGCCTTGTTGCCCATTTGGGTTTTGTCGGGTATAACGATGGAAAAGGCGTTGGTAATTATGCTACTGCAGGAAAAAGTTTTGGCATAGATTTTAGTGGATACCAATCATCATTTGGAGTATATTATTCATTTTAATTGCAAAAATTTTATTATTAAAAGAGGCTGTCCTAAAAGGCGGCTTCTTTTTTTTGTATCAAGCGGCGCATTTGCGATGAAATATTTCGTCAGAGCAGTTTTTTGCAGCAAAAAAGAAAATTAGCAGACCGCCGAAAACATCGACGACACACGTATGCTTGCAGGCAGCGAAGCCTATCACGCCGCCCTGACGTTCTACAATTCGGTGAAACACGCCGCTTCGCAGGACGTTCCCGGGGCAAAAGCCGTGTACGAAGCGCTTAAAGTCCGCTT
>JAISPX010000202.1 GCA_031274595.1 Prevotellaceae bacterium
CCACTGTCGCTCGTTAAGTTTCGTAGCCTTCCCATTAGGGGCTTTCATAAACGTGCCGTTTGCCTGTGCTTTGGCTTTTATTTCGGACATTTCCTGAGCGTTGGCTTCGGTGATGCCGTACACGTCGAAGTAGTAATCAGCCTGACGCGCTTCACGCTCATCCGATACCTGATACCTTATGTCATCGCTTGGATAGTATTTTTTATGTAAATCCTCAAATTCGCTTTCCGTAAGTTCCGTAACGTTTTTATTTATATCTACCTTATAGTATGTATCTCCGAGATTTGGATATATAACAACCGTCTTTGTATCGGGGAAACGCCAAAGGCTATATTCATCATCTTGCGGGTCGCCGCTTGTCCATTTGCCGTGTTCGTCTTTTTTAAGTAGTATCTCGCCGACTTTTGTTTCGATAGAAACATGATTGGCTTCCCATTCTTTATCAAACTTATCTGACAATTCCTCATATTTCCTTCTTCTTTCTTCTTCCTGCGCAAGAGTATTTTTGCTCTGTCCGTCCGAATTATCTTCTAATATTTTCGGGTCTATCCATCCTAATTCAAGAGCTCCCGATAACGTTGCTGTTCCCTCTCTCTGTGGAGGTCGCTCTAATTGCGGTCTTTTGTCATAATAATCATCTTCGCGCTTTGAATAATCTTCTCTGTATCTAATTACTGTTTTGCCATCAAATATCCCGCCGTCGTTGCCAATAAACACATCTACTATTGTGCGGTTGGGATTCTTTTGTTGCTTATGCTCTTTAATTCTTAATCCAACTAATTTTTTACGCAGTTCGTCTATTGTATTATCTTCCCCTATCTCCATTTGTGATAACACAGCCGCTCTCGTGTCATCTATAAACTTTTGCCTGCCCTCTTTAATGTCCTTTAATTCTCTCTGCGCTTTTTCTACCTCTGCCTTTTGCTCGTTAAATATACGCATAAGATTATCGTCGCCGAAGTCGCTACGTACCTCGCCGCCAAATAAATCTTTTTTCTTTTCCTCTCCAAATAAAACCTGTTGTGTTTCGCTTGCCTGTCGTTTGCCTACTTGCTTTTTCGTGGCTTCATAGCCCTTTTGCAAGTCCGATAACTTCCTTTCCGCTTGTGCCACCCTGCTGTCGTATTCGGCAATAGCAGCATCCAACTCCAACTGCTGAGATGGACTTAATTCAACGCCTGCCTCAACGTCATCTAATTCTGACTGTCCTGCTCTTCCTTTTCCAGTTCCGGATACAGCATGAGTTCCGCCGCGTACCTCGTCCAAAATTTCAGCAACGCTATCTGCTCCTCTCTCGTCGCTTCTGTCCTGAAGAAATGAAGCGTTTCCTTGTCCACGTGTCCTATTTCCAGCAATGTCGGCATCGCCTTCTTGATTAACGCTAACCTTTCCCGTAGAGTTGACGTCTTCACCCACTCTAATATTTTCTGCGCTCTCTTTGGTGTCATTTTCATTATTTTCTACAAAGTTATTATTATTTTCCGAATTGTCAAACAACATATCAAAATTGTTGTCCTCTATCTTTTCTCTCTCAACATCTTCAAAATATACATCTGCAAATTCATTATTCCATTCTTCTTTCGTTATTTCATCTTGTTGTTCTTCTGCCGCCTCATAATCCGCCTCTGCAATCCCGAACCTGTCTATTTGCTCTTGCTCCATCAACGATTCCACGTATCTGTCTTCATCTGCCTGCCTTTCCTGCCGCGCATCGTAAATATACTTAAACGCCGCTTTCGTAGAATTTACTCGGCTTAATACATCTAACACAACATCCAGTATCTCCATAGTATCCATATTGGCAAACAGCCCGCTTGTGTCTTCGCTTTCTATAAATTCAGCCAACGCTTCAGGCGTATATCCTTCGTTTCTGTTAATCTGCACATAAGTCTGGGCTTCTTCGCTTCCCAATCCCAGATGTCCTTTAAATCCCCTGCTGGTTATGTGTCCCGATGGGGCTACTTTGTCCGACAGGCGTATTTTCCCACCTACCATTATCCACAACGCTATTGCCTCCTCTCTGCTTTGCGGCTCGCCTATAATCTTTATTCTTTCCGAAGTTGGCAAATCATAAACAGTTTTTATTTTTTTCTCGTTTGAATTATTTTTACTACCTTTTGGAGTATCTGCGGGCTTAGTTTCCCCTGCCTCTTCCTGCTGCTTTTTTGCACCCTTACCTTTTCCTGATGTAGCCAAAGGCTGTATTACCCAACCTTTGGGAGTAAATGTGTCATCGCCATTAAAGCCCTTACTGACCTTGCCGCTCGGCTCATTCCCCTCTTGTGGTGGCGTGGCAGGCGTAGGCTCACGGGGTGGCTGCTCCTCTGGTGCGGTTTCCGTAGGGCTGGGCGGTTGTTCCCCACCTTTATAATCCTCATATATCTTCGCCTGTTCGCCCAAGTCCGCTATCTGCTTGCGTATTTCCGTAGCCTTCGCAAGATTAGGCTCTTTCTTCAACTTATCCTGCAAACCCTTAATCTTGTCCTTAATACTCTTTATGCTTACGTTTGCCTGCTCTATCGTTGCCTCTCTGCCAACCTCATACTCCGAATACTGCAACTGCTGCTCAGACGTCATGCTGTCAAAATCCAAATCCCCATTTTTGGTCTTCGGAAGTTTATCATAAAATAATTTCTTTTTTGCTTCTTCTTCGCTCAAAGGCTGCGCCTCTGGTGCGGTTTCCGCCTCCGCTGCCTGCGCTTCAGCAGCCGCTGCCTGCGCTTCCCCTTCTTCCATAGACCGCATAAACACATCGTACATCTCCTCAATGCTCATTGCCTCGCCTGTAGGCTCTACCTTGTGCTTCTGGACCTCGCTCTTGTTGCCCTCTTCGTCAACAACAATAAAAAGTTCATCCGTCTCATCTATCAAATAAAACTCGCCGTCCCTGTCCTCTACGCTCACAGGCAAAACACGCTCGCCGCCCTTGTAAGACCTTTCACGATACTCTCTGAAAAAATCCTCTCTAAATTCTTCTTCTGCCAAACGTTCTTTCCGCTGTGCTTCCGTTAAATTCCCCTCATCAGGCGTGGTTTCCGCAGGGCGGGGTGCTTGCTCCGAGGCCTCAGCAGGTACGCTTCCCGCTTCTATATAACCCTCGTTTGAAGCCGTCAATAATGAATTGGCAGAAAAGATTAAGGATATGCTGGTATACCTCAAATAAAGGAGGATATTGCAACAATACGAACAAATAATACATTTATAATTTTATTCCGAAAAAATCTTTTTAATATCAACTGTCAAACCATTTTCCCAGCCTTGTCGAAGTTTTATTGTTGTTTTGCCGTCTTCGAGTTCGTACAATTTTACCCGTTCTGGTTGTCGCCGTTCTTTTAGCGAGCCTGTATCCCAGCGTTTATTGTTGTTTTTGTCTTCAATAATTTTTATGGAATATGTATCGGGTTCGATAAACGAAATTGTCAATATTCCGTTATGGTCTATTTGTTTTGTTTGAACAGTTCTTTTATTTCGTATAAGATGCACAATATAATTACATTCAACATTTGTAAAATCAAGGTTTATTGTGCTGAATTTATCAATATTAGGAGTTTGAATTTTTTTGCGTACGCTGTCGTTTTGCAGATTATAGATGTCAGAAAATGCGCCGCTCAAAAACTCTATGTCATACGTTAATCCCGATTCCCATTTATCCGCATTAAAAACGTAGCGACATAAATTGCTTGTGTCGGATGTTATTTCAAAAGACGTTTTTTTAGGATTTTTGCCTTCGTCATCAAATTGGTAAAAATTTATTTTTTCGTAATCTATTTTTGTCAGCGGAGCATTAAAAATCAAATCCAAACCTGTTTCCATCACAAGCGTTTCGTTCACACGTACTGCAATTTGCAATTTTGGCGTTTCGTCTTTGGTATCTTCTCCTCTTTTCGGTTTTCGGTTTTTGTTATCTATTTTCACAAAATCTTTAAATCTGAGAGTTGCTTCTGTCGGAACATCATTGCCAACTGAATCTGGTTTTGTATAAACAATTTTTGCATACATTTTTGCAGGCAGACTGTCGTTTGTAAACCAATAAGTAACTGTATCGCAAAAAAATGATTTTTCGGTAATAATTTTTTCCGAATCAAAGGCTACGGAATCGCTGTCGAAGAAATCAATTGAATGAATTTCGGGATAACGTTGTGCAAAGTGCAAAGTAACTTTTCGTTCTTGGTCGCGCTTGTATTCGCTAAGATATTGTTTGTTGATATTTTCCTGAAAAATACGTACAAGCGGAAGATATTTAAACGCGGATATCGAATCGCGTTCGTAATCGCCGACTGTCATTGTATCCGAGCCGAATGTAACGGGAATTATCATGCTGTCAAGAAAACCAACCATTTCGCCGGCATCGTAAATATTGTTGTTATTTTTATCTTCGATGGTTATGACTCTGTACGGCTGACTTTTCAAAGCATCGACAACAAAAAATCCGCGATTGCTGATATTCGCAACCGCATCAGGCAAAGTCGTGAACGGCAACGAATCGACATCGTCTTTATATAACATAACTTTCATGTTCTTTACCGAATCGAATGTAAACGCATGTCGCGCACGTCCAGACAAATGCAACGAATCTACAAAATCTCCAGTCGAAAATCGCAAGCGGTAATCGCCTAACGGATTACTTTCGTTTAAATCTACTATTGCATTGCCAAAATCAAATAAATAAGTTGTATTTTGATTGAGAGCCGAATCAAATTGAGCAATTACACGTTTACCTCGCGTGAAAATAGTCGGAGCGCTTTTTAATGGCGGCGAAACGATAAACGTTTTGCTGTCTTTGATTTTTACATATTCATTGAACGTAATTTCAACTTGCTTTGTTGATACATTTATGTCGTCATATTTTGGTATTTCTTTCAATATCACGGGAGCAGTAGTATCTTTTGGTCCGCCGCTAAGCGAATTGCTCATGTTTGCGCAATTACTTACACACATCACGCTAATCAATATTATTATGTAATTTGCAATTTTTTTCACTCAAATTATGCTTGTATTAATTGGCAAATATACAAATTTGTTTTGATTATTTGCATTTATCTATTTGAATTTTAAAACTTGGAGAATAGTGCCATGCCCAAATCTGCTGCGATAATTATCTTTGCATTGAAAATTAATATCAAACCGCTATTTTAATAGTTAATAATAAAATAGTAAATAAAAAGATATTAATAATCATAGGTTGCGCTATCGTTTCACCTCCGGTAAAATCTCGCTTTTGCAAGGCGAAACAAGTAGAACACATTAAGTATATTTTGATGGCTATTTAGTATTAATTCTCTCAAATCCTATCAACGACATTCTTATTTTTAATTATCTTTGCAAACTCATTTGTTTTTATGATTTACAAGATAAAAGCCATAATTCTGCACACAATAAAGCACACCGACAGCAGTCTGATTGTGTATGCTTACACCGATAAATTCGGAAGGCAAACGTATATCATAAATTGCTCGCATTCGTCAAAAACACGAAATAGAATAACGCTTTTTCAACCTTTGTTTTTGCTCGACATCGAAGCGTACAACAAACAAACCGCAAATATACAGCGCATAAAAGAACATAAACTTGCAGAACCTTTGCACACTATTCCGTTTGATGTAAAAAAGGCAAGTATTGCAATGTTTATTGCCGAAATACTTTACAAAATAATTCGCGAAGAAGAACCAAACGAAAAAATGTTCGATTTCATTTTTAATTCTATTTTGATATTCGACAAAATCAATACAGGCGCTGAAAATTTCCATCTTCATTTTCTTGCCAATCTGTCAAAATACATAGGCTTTTATCCCAACGATATTTACGATACAAACGGATTTTTCGATATAAAAAGCGGACAAATAACACCTGTACAGCCAAAACACACATTGTTTTTTGATGCCAAAAACACACAAATTTTGCAACAACTGCTGAAAATACAGGTCAGCAACATTAACCAAATAGAATTAAATCGCACGCAACGCGAAAATTTTTTAAATGCCATGCTTGATTTTTACAATTATCACTTCGACAAGTTAAGCCCTATTAACTCGCTGAAAGTTTTTACAGAATTATTTAACGATTAAACATGCCGAATTATGAAAAATAAATATTCTTTTTTTTGAATAATACCAAAAAACAATTAATTTTGTATTTCACAATTTATGTTTGCGCATAAAAATTAAAAATAAAAACAATGCACATAGCCGTAGCAGGTAACATCGGAAGCGGAAAGACAACTCTCACACGTCTGTTATCGCATCATTTCAAATGGATACCTCAATTCGAACAGGTTGAGGATAATTCTTATTTAAACGATTTCTACAAAGATATGCAACGATGGTCGTTTAATCTTCAGATATTTTTTCTAAATCGCAGATTTAAAAATATTATCGACATAAAGCGAAACAAAGAAACAATCATTCAGGACAGAACGATTTACGAAGATGCATGTATCTTTGCTCCCAATCTGCATAAAATGGGATTAATGTCGTCGCGCGATTTTGAAAATTACACATCATTATTCAATTTGATGATGGATTTGGTTGCGCCGCCCGATTTGCTTATTTACCTGAAAGCATCAATACCAACGCTCGTCAATCAAATACAGGAACGCGGCAGAGAATACGAAGCCGGAATACGTATCGATTATCTTACGCATCTTAACGAACGCTACGAAGAATGGATAAACTCTTATAATGAACGAAAATTGATTATTGATGTTGACAAAACAAATTTCGAGAAACGCCCCGAAGACCTTAACCTTGTTATTGATAAAATAAACGCCGAACTTTATGGACTCTTTTAAAATTATAAATTTTATAACACGCAAAATTATTATGAGAAAATTATTATTACTCACATTTATCGCAGTTGCAACATTGGCTTGCAACGAAAAAAAATCTTACACAATCAACGGAAATGTTGAAACAGAAGATTTGAACGGACAAACAGTCTATTTGAAAAAACGGATAGATAAAAAACTTGAATCTATCGACTCTACAACAGTTGCCGACAAAAAATTTAAATTTGTCGGAAATGTAGCATCTACCGAAATTTATTACATTGTTTTTGCAAACGCCAGACAAAGCCACACGGTTATTGTCGATAACGCTGCAATAAACGTTAATATCGGAGAAAATGGTGTCAGCGTAAGCGGAACTGAACTTAACGATATTGCGACAAAATTCACAAAACAACAGAAAGAAATATCGGAAAAAGTAAATGACATTTATGAACGCTATAATAAAGCAAAAGAAGATGGCACATTAACAAAAGAATTTGAAGATTCGCTGGATGCCGAATATGAAAATATAGAAAAAGAGTATGTGGATTTAGGATTTACATTCTTGAAAGAAAATATAAACAATAAGGCAGGCGAATGTTTTGTGCAAAATATTGTATCGCAAATGGAAGCCGAAAAAATTGAAGAATTGCTTTCGGCAGCAACCGAAGAAACACTAAACAAAGATATATTTAAAGACATTGCAGAACGCGTACAGATTGCAAAAGCAGTTGCCGTAGGTCAGCCGTTTGTTGACTTGGAAATGCCAAATCCGCAAGGTGAAACCGTGAAACTTTCAGATTATGCAGGAAAAGGAAAATATGTTTTGGTTGATTTTTGGGCTTCGTGGTGCGGACCTTGTGTAGAAGAAATGCCTACGCTTATTGAAGTATATGCAAAATACAAAAATAAAAATTTTGAAATAGTAGGCGTATCGTTCGACAGAGATAAGGAAAAATGGTTGAACGGCATACAAGAGTTAAAACTCACGTGGATTCAAATGTCGGATGTAAAATATTGGCAAAGCGAAGGCGCTCGACTGTATAACGTACGCGGTATTCCTCACACAGTTTTGATTGACCCGCAAGGAATTATAATCGAAAAAAATCTTCGCGGAGATGCCTTGAAAAACAAACTTGCAGAATTGATAAAATAATTTCAACAAAATATTACCGAAAAAGGTTGCTTGATTTTTGTAAGCAGCCTTTTTTTGCATCCCGATTTTGCTTATACCAAACCGCTGTTAAGAAATGGTTAATGGTAAAATGATAAATTACTTTACAAACTTTATGAACTAAATATGGTTAATGATAATTATGGAATCATCAATAAACATAAAAAATCACATACAACAGGCAAAAATGACGCGAAACATCGGTAAATTTGCTCGTGTAAATACGACATTTACTCGTGTAAACACGACATTTGCTCGTGTAAACACAAAATTTACTCGTGTAAATCCGAAATTTACTCGTGTAAATACAAAATTTACTCGTGTAAATCCGAAATTTGCTCGTGTAAATCCGAAATTTACTCGTGTAAATACAAAATTTGCTCATGTAAATCCGAAATTTACTCGTGTAAATTTCGCCTTATTTGCACATTATTTTATAATCCTTTTATCAATTAACAGTATGAAAATCAAATCGTATACCTTTGCATGGTAAATGATATAATGGTTAATGATTTTTTGTTGATTTGAAATAAGTACGCAGATTATTTTATATTAACTCTTAACCATTTTTTAATAAATGCCTTTCAAAAATTAAAAATCACTGTTTGTTTCAAATCGGGATGCAGGCTGTTGGCGACAGGACATTCCTTTGCGCAAAGTTCTATGATTTTTTTCTCTTTGGCGCTGTAGTTGTTTTTCGGGAATGTGAGTTCCACAATAATTTCTGCAATGCGGCGCGGATTTGTTCCCATGATTTTTGTTATTTTCGCCGTTGTGCCATCTATGCTGAAACCGTGCGCATTTGCCGAAATTCCCATGATTGTAAGCATGCAGCTTCCAAACGAGGCGGCAAACAAATCGGTTGGCGAAAACGCTTCGCCTTTGCCGTGATTATCAGCAGGAGCGTCTGTGTGTATTATATCGTTCGACTGGATATGAGTCGCTTCGGTGCGAAGTTCGCCCAAATAAGTTGTTTTTATCGTTTCCATATCTTTTTTATTTTTTTATGTTTATTTGAATGATGTTTTTCTTTCTTTATTGTGCTTTTTATTTTTTGTTCAACTATATGTATTGTTTCGTCGATAATGTTTTTAAGTTCGGCAATGGTTTCGTGGCGATTGTTTTCAGCAACTTCGCCTATAAGCGTTGCCGAAGTGCAACTTATGATTTTAACATTTGCAAACTCGCCGATATTATAATCGTTTTTGGGAAATACTACCGTTTTGTTTTGCGATGTTCTGCCTGAAAAATATTCGTCCGAACGTTTTGACAGTCCATCTATCAGCACCTGAAATATTTTTCCTATATCGCGTTTATTGCTTTCAAGCGAAAGTTGGTTTTGGAGTTCAATTATTTCGCTCAATCGTTTTGTTTTCACTTCATCGGGAACATCGTCTTTCAGTTGTCGCGCTGCTTTTGTATTAGGGCGTTCCGAATATTTAAACATATATGCAAAATCATAACCTACTTCGTTCATTAATGATAATGTTTGCTTATGGTCATCGTCGGTTTCGGTGCAAAAACCTGATATAATATCTGTGGTGATAGAGCAATCGGGTATAATTTCTTTGATTCTTGCAATACGTTCCATATAATGTTCGCGGATGTATTTGCGGTTCATCAGTTCCAATATTCTCGTGCTGCCCGATTGTACGGGAAGATGAATACAATTACAGATATTTTCATACATCGCCATTGTGTATAAAACGCCGTTGCTTATATCTTTGGGATGAGATGTTGCAAAGCGTACGCGCATCGTTGGATTTATGAGAGCAACCATTTCGAGCAGTTGTGCAAAATTTACATCTTTTTCGGGATTTTTTTCATCTTTCCAAAAATATGAATCAACATTTTGCCCAAGCAGGGTAATTTCTTTGTAGCCGTTGTCAACAAGAGTCTGCACTTCGCTTAAAATGGTTTCGGGATTTCGGCTGCGTTCTGCGCCGCGAGTATAAGGAACTACGCAATACGAACAAACATTGTTGCAGCCTCGCATGATGGAAACAAATGCGCTTACTCCGTTTTCATCCATACGCACGGGAGTAATGTCGGCGTATGTTTCTTCGCGAGATAGCAATACGTTTACATCTTTTTGTCCTGCTTCTACGTTACGCAGCAAGTCGGGCAACGAACGGTATGCATCAGGTCCTACAACCAAATCAACAATTTTTTCACGTTCCAAAAGTTGCTCTTTCAGTCGCTCTGCCATGCATCCTATAACTCCGATTTTGACGTTTGGCTTTTTCGTTTTTGCAATGCGAAAAACGTCCAGTCGTCCCCAAACGCGCTGTTCGGCATTTTCGCGAATCGAGCATGTATTTATCAAAATCAAATCAGCCTCGTCGATATTTTTTGTAAATGAATAATCGCCGTCTTGCAATATTGACAAAACAAGTTCGCTGTCGTTTACATTCATTTGACAGCCGTAAGTTTCGATATATACGCGTTTTTTCGATTTGTCGAAAATCGGTTTTATTGATTTGTAATCTGTTTTTTCAGTATTTATTTTTTGTTTCAGCATGAGTTAATTAATATCTTTTATTACTTTTTGGCATACAAACCATGGGTTTTGCATGTTTTCTTTATTGTAACTCAGGCGTGTTTCGTTTTCGACAGAGCAAACAGAAAATCCTGCTTCTTCGGCTATTATCTGGCTTGCGGCAGTATCCCATTCCCATGTTGTGTCAAATCGCGGATAAATATCGGCTTTTCCGACTGCAAGCATACACATTTTGAGCGAAGAGCCGCGTCTGATAACTGTAATGTCGGAATGTTTTTTTCGTAATTCATTTACATATTCCGATGTTTCGGGACTAATATGCAGACGGCTTGTAACGACAATTAATTTGCCGTTGCCTGTATTAAACAGCGGCAGTTTTGCCGAATTTTCTAATATTTCTTCATAACTGAATTTGGCGTTAATATCGGTTTCCATATTGCTTTTACGATAAGCCCCACGTTCTTTTACTGCAAAATAAATTCTTTTGTAAGCGGGAGCATACACAATTCCTATCACGGGATAACCGTTTTGTATCAGGGCTATATTTACGGTAAAATCGCTTGTGCGGTTTATAAATTCGTCGGTGCCATCGAGAGGGTCAACCATCCAAAACAAATCCCATGAAATGCGTTCATCGTAAGCAATAGAGCGTCCTTCTTCACTTATAACAGGGATTCGTGTAATATTAAGCGTTCGTTTTATTTCGTCATGAGCCAAAGTATCGGCAATAGTCAGAGGCGTCAAATCCGATTTTGCTTTTATGTGAAAATCTCCGGATTCGTACACTTCCATAATTTTTGCACCTGCTCGTATTGCTGCATTTACTGCTGTTGTAAACAGCATTTTCATACTTTCATCTTTTAGCATATATAAATTTATAAAATCGTATCAAATTAAATATTAAATGTTTTTTAATTTGCAAACATACGTAAAATTATTGAGAATATATCAAGATATTGATAAAAAACAAAAGTTTTATGAAAGAAATTAGGTGGCAAAAATCAAATTATTGTAAAAAGATGCATAAATTCTATTTACGGTTTACCATTTTATCATTATTCATTATTCATAATAGTTTTGTACCTTTGCGCTTCAAAACAAAAATATGGATTTACAGTCAGAAATTAAACGCCGTCGGACATTTGCTGTAATAGCCCACCCCGATGCAGGAAAAACAACTTTAACGGAAAAACTTCTGCTTTTTGGCGGCGCTATTCACACTGCGGGCGCTGTGCGTTCAAACAAAATACGCAAAACGGCAACATCCGATTTTATGGAAATCGAGCGGCAGCGCGGCATTTCCGTTGCAACTGCCGTAATGCAATTCGAATATCAGGGTTTTAAAATAAATATTCTTGATACTCCCGGACACGAAGATTTTGCCGAAGACACTTATCGCACGCTCACCGCCGTAGATAGCGTTATTATTGTGATTGACGGCGCAAAAGGCGTTGAATCGCAAACATTAAAACTGATGAATGTTTGCAGAATGCGCAAAACTCCCGTGATTGTTTTTGTTAATAAACTTGACCGCGAAAGTAAAGATCCTTTTGATTTGCTCGACGAAATTGAAAGGCAACTTCAAATAAATATTCATCCTCTGAGTTTTCCAATAAATATGGGAAGCCATTTCAAAGGCGTTTATAATCTTTTTAACAGAAAATTGAATCTTTTTTATTCAGAAAATAAACAGACTATTGATTTTGAAACGGTGGAGATTACAGATTTATCATCATCCGAACTTGAAAAATATATTAACGAAGACGCCGAAAAACTTCGCAATGATGTTGAATTGTTGGATGGCATTTACACTGATTTTAATATAGATGAATATCTTCAGGCTAAGGTTGCTCCCGTATTTTTTGGAAGCGCTGTAAATAATTTCGGGATAAAAGAATTGCTTGATTGTTTTGTGAAAATAGCGCCACATCCGCAAAAAACAATTACAGACGTACGAGAAATTGACCCGTTTGAAGAGAAAATGACAGGATTTGTATTCAAAATTCATGCAAATATGGACCCAAATCATCGCGACAGACTTGCATTTCTGAAAATATGTTCGGGAATTTTTGAACGAAACAAAGCATATACTCATGTCGCATTGGGAAAACAATTAAAATTTTCTTCTCCAAATACATTTATGGCTGACAAAAAATCAGTTGTTGATTTTGCTTTCCCCGGAGATATTATAGGTTTGCACGATACCGGAAATTTCAAAATAGGCGATACTCTGACCGAAGGCGAAATAATTAATTTTAAAGGTATCCCGAGTTTCTCGCCCGAAAATTTTCGCTATATCGAAAATGCTGACCCGATGAAGTTCAAACAACTTGCAAAAGGTATTGACCATTTAATGGACGAAGGAGTTGCGCAACTTTTTACAAGCAAATTCAACGGACGTAAAATCATTGGAACAGTCGGCATGCTTCAGTTCGATGTTATTCAATACCGACTCGAACACGAATATGGCGCAAAGTGTAAATACGAACCTATAAATCTTTATAAAGCCTGCTGGATAAAAAGCGACAATGCCTTGCAACTTGCCGATTTTATGAAACGCAAGCACACAAACATAGCAACAGATAAGTACGGACGTTATGTCTATCTTGCCGATACTGCGTTTGCACTGCAAACTGCACAAACTAATTTTACGGATATTGAATTTTATTTTACAAGCGAATTTTGAGAAAATAATTTTATTTCATACCCAAAATGGTTAATGGTAAAATGATATAATGGTTAATAACACTTTCAACTTTATAAACTTTATAACTCGCAAATAGGTATAGCGTTTGCGCCAACGGGCGAAAGTCTGCTCCGCAGTGGAGGAACGTTTGCGCCAAAGGGCGAAAGTCTGCTCCGCAGTGGAGGACGTTTGCGCCAACGGGCGAAAGTATGCCCCGCAGTGGAGGACGCTTTTGCCCAAAGGGCGAAAGTATGCCCCGCAGTGGAGGACGCTTTTGCCCAAAGGGCGAAAGTATGCCCCGCAGTGGAGGACGCTTTTGCCCAAAGGGCGAAAGTATGCCCCGCAGTGGAGGACGCT
>JAISPX010000108.1 GCA_031274595.1 Prevotellaceae bacterium
ACCGCAAAGGTAGCAAAATTTATATCGCTGGCATTATGCTCTTTGTGAACTTCGTGAAAATTCTTTGCGAACTTTGTGTTTGAAAAATATCCCTTTTAAGACAGCCTCGACGAACAAAAACAACAAAACAGTTCCGCAGGAACGAAACATTAATAACAGTAAGTGAAGCGCAGCGCAACCTGCGAACAAAAACACGCCTCTGCCTGTCGTGCGGGATGCGGGTTATCCCTTGAAATACCGACTGCTCCGCACGAAAACAGCGGAACTTGCCTGTTCCCCACGGTTGCGCTGCGCTTCACAGTCGGTTAATAAAATGCCCCTTTTCATTTACTATTTTATTATTTACGATTAACTATTAACCATTTTATCATTGTATCATTGTATCATTGTATCATTAGACACGCTCATCGCAATGACGACAAATCACTTTCAACTTTACAAACTTTATATATTATTAATTAAAATTTTATTCTTATGAAGAAATTACTATTTGTTGCAGTATTAATCTGCGGAGTTGCATTGTCAGCTCAATCACAAGAGTTTAAACCATTCCGTTTTGATGCAGGTATTGGTTATGGTTTACCTTTTGCGAAAAGCCTTGATGGCGGTGTTCAATTTTATCTTGAACCCAAGTATGAAATCGTTGACCAAATAGCTGTTGGTCTTCGTTGGGAAGGTTCGTTATTTGCTGGAGTTGGAGCAGAAGGCGAAAGCGCTGATGTTAAGTTAAGTTCAGCCTATTTGCTTACCGGCGATTATTATTTAACGAACAACAAATTCCGTCCTTTTGTTGGACTTGGTTTGGGTCTTTATAGTATTGCAGGAGCCAGTGTTAGTGTTGGTGATGAGGAAGTATCTGTTGATGACAAAGCAAAAAATAATTTTGGCGCTTTGCTTCGTGCAGGTTTTGATATTTCTCATTTCCGTTTTGCTGTTTCTTATAACTATGGCGGTAAAATGGGAGATGAAACATATCATTTCTTAGGCGTTACCATAGGTTTCTACCTTGGCGGAGGTAAAAATTAATTAAAACATCGTTCCTAAAAAAAAAGCCGCAGTTTTTGCGGCTTTTTTTTTATCATACAAAAAAGAATCTAATACATCAGTCGCGTAATTTTGCAGTTAAAAATTCACGATTTAACCGAGCGATATGACTTATTGAGATTCCTTTGGGACATTCGGCTTGGCAGGCGCCGGTGTTTGTGCATGCGCCAAATCCGAGTTCATCCATTTTTGCAACCATTGCTTTTGCGCGGATTGCTCCTTCAATTTTTCCATGCGGAAGTTTTGCCAAACTTGATACGCGTGCTGCAACAAACAACATCGCCGAGCCGTTTTTACAAGTAGCAACACATGCTCCGCAACCTACGCATGCGGCGGCATCCATTGATTCGTCGGCGTCCTTTTTTGATATTGCAATGGTATTTGCGTCTTGCGCTCCTCCTGTATTTAACGAAACAAATCCGCCTGCCTGAAGAATTGAGTCAAAAGCGCCGCGATTGACAACCAAATCTTTCACAACAGGAAAACCTGCAGAACGCCAAGGTTCAACGGTTATTGTTTGTCCGTCTTTGAATTTGCGCATGTGAAGCTGGCAGGTTGTAACCAGAGTGTCGGGTCCATGTGCTTCGCCGTTGATATAAAGCGAACACATTCCGCAAATTCCTTCGCGGCAATCGTGGTCAAATGCAACAGGTTCTTTACCTTCGCTTATCAGTTTATCGTTGAGAATATCAAGCATTTCGAGAAACGATGTATCAGACGATATATTGTCAATATCGTAAGCAACGAATTTTCCTTTGCTTTTGGCATTTGCTTGTCGCCATATTTTAATTTTGAATTTCATAATTATAAACTATTTGATTTATTTTTTAATCCTTATAATTTCTGGTTGCTACTTTCACAAACTCATATTTCAGAGGTTCTTTGTTCAATTCGGGCAATGCGTTTTCGCCTTTGTATTCCCATGCCGAAACGTACATAAATTTTTCATCATCGCGTTTTGCTTCGCCATCTTCGGTTTGCATTTCTTCACGAAGGTGTCCGCCGCAGGATTCAAATCTATTTTGAGCATCAAGAGTTATCAGTCGGGCAATTTCAAAATTATCTGCCAATCGCAACGCCTTTTCCAGTTCCTGATTAAATTCATCTGTTGTGCCGGGTACATAAACATTTTGCCAAAATTCATTTTTCAATTTTTCTATTGCTTCAAAAGCAATTTTCAGTCCATCGGCATTACGCGCCATGCCCACATATTCCCACATAATATTTCCCAATTCTTTGTGAATACTGTCAACGGTACGTTTGCCTTTAATATTCATTAATGTATTAATTTTTTCGCGAACTGATTTTTCCGCTTCATTAAATTCGGGCAAATCGGTATTAATTTTAGGCGTTTGAATATCTGCCGACAGGTAATCTCCGATTGTATAAGGAAGAATGAAATATCCGTCTGCCAAGCCTTGCATCAACGCCGAAGCGCCAAGACGGTTTCCTCCGTGGTCGCTGAAATTTGCTTCGCCGATTGCGTACAAACCTGGAATTGTTGTCATTAAGTTGTAATCAACCCAAATGCCGCCCATTGTATAATGAATTGCAGGATAAATCATCATCGGTTCTTCGTAGGGATTTACATCTGTAATTTTTTCATACATTTGAAAAAGATTGCCGTAGCGCTGTTCTATAACTTTTTTGCCAAGTCGTTGTATTGCCGACGAAAAATCCAAAAATACGGCTAATCCTGTATTATTTACGCCAAAACCTGCATCACAGCGTTCTTTTGCCGCTCGCGAAGCAACATCGCGCGGAACAAGATTTCCGAAAGCAGGATAACGCCGCTCCAGATAATAATCGCGTTCGGATTCGGGAATGTGAGACGCTTTGAGTGTTCCTTCGCGAAGTCGTTTCACATCTTCCAATTTTTTTGGAACCCAAATGCGTCCGTCGTTACGCAACGATTCCGACATCAAAGTCAGTTTTGATTGCTGGTCGCCGTGTTTCGGAATACATGTGGGATGAATTTGAGCAAAACAGGGATTTCCGAAAAATGCGCCTTTACGATAACATTGAATTGCAGCAGAACCGTTACTGTTCATTGCATTTGTGGAAAGAAAATAAACATTCCCGTAACCGCCCGTTGCAAGTACGACAGCATGCGCTCCATGTCGTTCTATTTCGCCTGTAACCAAATTGCGAGCAATAATTCCGCGCGCTTTGCCGTTTACAAGCACAAGGTCGAGCATTTCGTGGCGCGGAAATGATTTTACGCTGCCTTTTGCTATTTGCCTGTTAAGCGAGGCGTAAGCGCCAAGCAAAAGTTGCTGTCCTGTTTGACCTCTGGCATAAAATGTACGGCTAACCTGCGCTCCGCCGAAAGAACGGTTGTCTAATTGTCCGCCGTAATCGCGGGCGAATGGAACGCCTTGCGCAACGCATTGGTCAATAATTCCGTTGCTTACTTCAGCCAGACGATATACGTTGGCTTCGCGTGCGCGATAATCGCCGCCTTTTATTGTATCGTAAAACAAACGCCAGACAGAATCATTATCGTTTTGATAATTTTTTGCTGCATTTATTCCTCCTTGCGCTGCAATAGAATGTGCTCGGCGAGGACTGTCGGAAATGCAAAATATTTTTACATTATAGCCAAGTTCGCCAAGAGTAGCGGCAGCCGAAGCTCCGCCTAATCCTGTTCCTATTACAATTATATCCAATTTTCGTTTATTGGCTGGACTTACGACTTTAATAGCCGCTTTATGTTTTGTCCATTTTTCAGCCAATGCTCCTTCTGGAATTTTTGAGATTAATTTTTCAGACATAAGAGTTTATTTTTTATATTATTCTTGATATTTTATATTAACAGATACATAGACTTTTAACATAAAAAGCAATTACAACTGCTGCAAAACCGAGACATACCAAAGTTGCAAATATTTTTGATGCAAATTTTAAACGCGACAGCCATATTTCGTTGTTCCAGCCTATTGTTTGCAAAGCGCTCCAAAAGCCGTGCGAAATATGAAACCATAATGCTGCAAGCCATATAAGATAAGCAATAACAAAAAGAATGTTACTGAAATAATATGCAATAAAAGCAGAACCGGAATTTGGTGAAACGGCTGTTTCTCCAAGCAGAACTTCATGATTTCCCATTAGTTCGGCAAATTGCATTTTGTACCAAAATTGAGAAAAATGCAGCAGCAAACCCAAAGCGACAATAAGCCCGAGAACAAACATGTTTTGTGAAGCCCACGATACTTGTTTTGGAGTTACCGTTGTTGCGTAATTATTATTTCCACGCGCTTTCCGATTGGAAAGAGTAAGTATCAATGCAAAAAGAACGTGCAAAGAAAATCCGCCTGCTAAAACAAGCGTGCCGATTATGGCATACCAGTTTACGCCGAGAAAAGCGCAAATGCTGTCGTACCATTCGGGTTTGATAATTGCCACAATATTCATTGACATGTGAAACAAGAGAAATAAAACCAAACAAGCGCCTGTAACACTCATTATCAGTTTTTTCCCAATAGAAGATGTAAAAATATTATTCATAAATTTTACTTTTTGTTTATTTGTTTGATGTAAGAATGTAAATTTTTAATGAGCAAAGGTACGTATTTTTTGCAGCAAAAAAAGTTATTTTGCAAAGATTTTTAATTTAAAGGTAAAAAATATATTTTTTGCACTGTATTTTGGGTCAAACAAAAACAAGCCGTTCTAAATCATATTTGGAATGTTAAAAATAATATGCATAAATTCCTTGCAGGAACTTCCTAGTTTACTATTTTATAATTAACGATTAACCATTATAGAAACAGGTTTCGCCGCGCTTCGCTTCGGCTGCATATTTGTTATGCTCTGAATGACGGAAAAAATAAATTTCATCTGCACGAATTTGTTAAAATCCCGCCAATTCATAATTTGTGCTGCGTCCGCCCTGAGATTTTTTACGTAAAATTCCCTTTTTTATTAAATCTTTAATATCCCGTAAAGCGGTATCGGGCGAGCATTTGGCTATTTGCGCCCATTTTGACGATTGCAGTTTGCCATCTACGCTGCTCAACAGTTTGTTTATCACTAATCGTTGCCTGTTATTAAATGACGTTTTGTCATGTATTTTCCAAAATTCGGATTTTCTCAAAACGCTCAACAATATTACATCTGTCGTTTTCAAAGATTTTTGCATACAGTTAAAAAACCACAGCAGCCAATTGGTTATATCAAAATTTTCATTTTGCGTTTTCTCCAAAATCTCGTGATACTGTTTTTGGTCGGATTTTATTTGAGCCAGCATGCTGTAAAATCGGCGCGGAGTATTGTCAGACCTTGCAAGAAGCATATTTGTCAAAACTCCTGCAATTCGCGTATTGCCATCGTCAAAAGGTCGAATGGTAACAAACCATAAATGCGCTATTGCCGCTTTTATAACGGAATCAAGTTTGTTTTCGCCGTTAATCCATTCAATAAAATTTGACATTTCTTTCGCCGCCAAAGTTCTGAAACCTTCTTTGTCTTTTCCTATTGCTTTATATACAACTTGTTTTATTCGTGTAAGTTTAGGCAAACGAGTTGCAGTATTTTTTTCTGTCTCTGTTTCCGAAACCAGTGTTTTATGCCAAAAAAACATGCGCTCATCGGTAAGCTGCAGATTATAATTTTTTACGGCATCCAACATTATTTCCGACATACCGTTGATTTTTATGTCTGATTTTGTGTGCGTTTTCTTATTCAGCCCAAGCATCCGATTAACATCTGCTCGCACATCTTCTTCATCCAAAGATATATTTTCCATTTCTGCACATTTTATTATATCCAAAGTTAATGTTTCAAGAACAGCCTCTTTTTGCAAATCAACAGCAAGCGACTCCATTGTTCCGATAATTTTGCCTTGCCTGTACCTGACTTCGGCAAGCGGATTTAATAATGTTTCGTTATCCCAAATAAATACAGGACAGCCTTTTCTTTTATATACAAAATACATTTTCTGTCAATTTACGGCAAATGTAATTATTATTTTTCACACAACAAAATATTCAACGCAAAAATAATGAGAATATTTTTACCTGTTTTCTTTTGTAATATTCATATTATAAGAATATTAACAAATAAATAGTCAAGATTGGGAAATAAAAATCATTATCAAATTTTGGATGTTTTTTGTTATTTATCCATAAAAAGTAAATTTTGAAGAATAAAAAAATATTGCGGATTTTTATGTTGTTTTTATCGTACCATTTTAAAATATTTTCTTGATTTCAGGCAAAATATTTAGCGCTTTTTTTGTAAAAAAAACAAAAATGATAAAGCCTTGTATTACTAAAATTTCAACAATATAATTTTAATGTCATTTTAAAAAATATTCATAATATTATTATGATATTTATTTTATATTCAAATTATTAAATATGTTACAATATTTATAATATTTCCCGAAACAACGCCAAAGATTCATCTATCGTTTTAACGTTTTGAACAGTTAAAGACAGTTTTTTGTTATGTTCTTTTATTTTGAATTTTTGAGGATGTGATTGTATGTATTGTAAGATGTCGGCAAAACGTTGCGTTTTATAATATGCGCTCATCTGATTTGATATGAAATATGCAATCATCATTTGATTTCTCAAAATTATTCGTTCAAAACCAAGTTTTATTGCTATATGTCGTAACCGAACTATATTAAACAAATTTTCGGTTGATGCGGGAATTTCGCCAAATCTATCAATCATTTTTTTACGAAATTCCTGCAAATCGTTTTCATTGTCTATGTTGTTCAAATCCTTGTATATCTTGATTTTTTCGGATGTGTTACTTACGTATTCATCGGGCAAAATTGCATCAATATCGGTATCGATGTAGCAATCGGAAATAAATGAAATGTTTGTGTCTATTGTTTGCTTTTGTTCGTTAGTTTTTGATAATGTCGTATCAAATTTTAACTCGGCAAGCGCTTCATTCAAAATTCGTTGATATGTTTCAAAACCAATATCGGCAATAAATCCGCTTTGCTCGCCGCCAAGCAAATTTCCTGCGCCCCGAATATCCAAATCCTGCATCGAAATATTAAATCCCGAACCTAAATCAGAAAATTCTTCAATAGCCTTGAGCCTTCGGCGAGCGTCAGTTGTAAGCGACACAGGCGGAGGCGTCAGCAAATAGCAAAACGCTTTTCTGTTGGAACGTCCCACGCGTCCGCGCAATTGGTGCAAATCGCTCAATCCGAAATTTTGAGCCTGATTTATGATAATAGTATTTGCATTTGGAATATCAAGCCCCGATTCAATTATTGTTGTTGTGAGCAAAATATCGTATTTGCCATCTATGAATCCCAACATTATTTCTTCGAGTTTTTTAGATTCCAGTTGTCCGTGTCCTATTGCTATTTTGGCTTTGGGGCAAAAATTCACAATCATTTCGTATATCTGCTTTATATCGTTTATGCGATTGTGAACGAAAAAAACCTGTCCATCTCGTTCGAGTTCGTAATTTATTGCATCTTTTATTATTTCGCTATTGAACGTATGAACTTCGGTAACAATAGGATGACGATTGGGCGGCGGCGTATTGATAATCGACAAATCGCGCGCTCCCATTAACGAAAATTGCAAAGTGCGAGGAATTGGAGTCGCAGTCATTGTAAGTGTATCGACATTAAATTTGAGTTGGCGCAGTTTTTCTTTGGCGCTTACGCCGAATTTTTGTTCTTCGTCAACAATGAGCAATCCTAAATCTTTGAATTTTATATTTTTACCAAGCAATTTATGTGTTCCTATTATAATATCGGTATATCCGCTTTCGATATTTTTCAACGATTCGGTTTGTTGTTTTGCGGTTTTCAAGCGATTTAGAAAATCAATTCTAACAGGGAAATTTTGTAATCGTTCGCCAAATGTTTTGTGATGTTGAAGAGCCAATATTGTTGTAGGAACAAGAATTGCAGTTTGTTTTCCATCAACGGCGGCTTTAAATGCAGCGCGAATTGCAATTTCCGTTTTTCCGAAACCAACATCTCCGCAAATGAGCCTGTCCATTGGACTTGACGATTCCATATCTTCTTTCACGGCTTGCGATGCTTTCAGTTGGTCGGGAGTATCTTCATAAACAAAAGATGCTTCAAGTTCGTGCTGCATATATGAATCGGCGCTAAATGCAAATCCTTTTGTGGCTTTACGTTCGGCATACAGAGCGATAAGTTCGTGAGCTATATCTTTGATTTTCTTTTTTGTATTCTGTTTCAGGCGTTGCCAATCGCCATTACCGAGTTTGTATATTTTCGGAATTTCGCTATCTTTTCCTTTGTATTTTGATATGCGATGCAATCCGTGAATGTTCACAAAAAGCACGTCATTGTCGCGATAAACAAGTTTAACGGCTTCCTGCATTTTTCCGTTTACGTTTTGTTTCACAAGTCCGCCAAAAATTCCCACGCCGTGGTCAATATGAACAACATAATCTCCAATTTGAAGTTTGTTTAATTCCTGAATATTCAAAACCTCGCCTTTGTCAAGCATTCCGTGTATTTTGAAACGATGATAGCGTTGAAATATCTGATGGTCGGTGTAATATGAAATTTTAGAGATGTGATCGGTAAATCCTTCGTGAATTGAAATATTAATGCCGGCAAACGAAAGATGTTTTTCCTTGTTTGCCGACTCAAATATTTGTTGCAGGCGTTCGCTTTGCACAATATTGTCGAATAAAATAACCGTAGAATAATTGTTTTCCTGATTTTCTTCGATATTTTTGAACAGAAGGTCAAAATTTTTATTAAAATTCGGCTGCGGAGATGTTTTGAACTCAATTTGAGTTATGTTTTTTAAGGTTTTTGATGATGAAAATAAAAGTGTCCGAAATTTTTTTGTCTGCTCCGAAAAATCGTTTTCGGAGATAAAATTTTGACTTTTAATTTTATTAATTTCTGCGGTTTTTTCGGCGCAAAAATCATAATCATCAAACCATATATAAGCCGAATCGCCAATAAAATCAAATATTGCGGAATTTTTTACATCCTGCTTCAAGTCGGACACAATTTCTATTTCATCAACATTTTCAACCGAAAGTTGAGTATCAAGGTCGAATATCCTTATTGATTCCACTTCATCGCCAAAAAAGTCAACGCGATAAGGTTTGCTTGCCGAATATGAAAAAATATCCAGAATACTTCCTCTTACCGAATATTGTCCCGGCTCAAAAACAAAATCGCTTCGTTCAAATTCGTATGAAATAAGCATTTCAACAATAAAATCCAAGCCTGCTTTATCGTTTTTTTTAATGCAAAGAGTATTTTTGTTAAGCGTATCAGGCGAAACAACTCTTTCAGCCAATCCTTCGGGATATGTTACTATGCAAATATTTTTCTGCCGCTCATCTTTCAATCTGTTCAAACATTTTGTTCGCTGCACAATATTTGATGTGTCAACAGTTTCGTCCTGCACATTGCGTTTGAATGATGATGGGAAAAACAAAATATTTTCGCTGTCGGCAAGATTATACAAATCGTTGTAAAAATAAGCCGCAGTTTCTTTTTCGGATAAAACAAAAACATTGACGTTGTTGTTGTTTTTGAAAAAACCTGCCGCCAGTACCGACTTTGCCGAACCCGTCAAACCTTTCAATGTAACATGATTTTGCTCGCCCGATTCAATTTCGGAAAGTAAGGTTTTATAGCAATCCTGATTTATAAAGTTATTTATTAACCTTTCCACAATTTATAATTTGACCGTCAAAGGTAAGGTTTTTTTTGATTTTTTATTCGTAAAAATCTGCTCCGATTAAAAATTGGCTTTACCGTGAAGTTTAATTCGTAAGGAGCGACTAATTAAATTGATTTATAAAAAACATTTTAGCCTCATATAACCGCGTATATCGTTATTTCTCTGCATATTTTATCACAGAAATTTAAGGATGCGTAAGTCTTAACTGGTTTTCTGTCATCCTGACTATATATTGCTGAACAATGGCTTTCAACGATTTTTCCATTTCTGGCTGTTCTTTGACTTTTCCTGCTTGGTTGTCTTCGAGGAAAATATCGGATTTGTAATTATAAACGGATTTTGTTTTTTCTCCGTCAAATTGCAAAAAATAATCCTGTTGGAAGAACTGATACATACGGTTATTATAATTCACGACAAATTTTTCATCTTCGCTTGTATTGAAAATATCTTGTCCGTAGGCAAAATACGGCTTGTCGTAATTCAAATAACCCAAAATGCTGGGCATAATGTCTATTTGTTGAACAGGAAATGTTTTCAATCCTTTTAAATCGCTGCCCGGATGATAAAACAAAATAGGAACGGCATATTGATTTGCATCCGTGAAATATTCCTTATGACTAATCTGATTCGTGTGGTCTGCCGTGATAACGAACAGAGTATTGTTGAACCATTCGTACTGCGCCATTTTCTTGAAAAATTGCCGCAATGCATAATCCGTATATCCTATGCATTTATGAATAGGCTGGTCGCCTTCGGGAAAGTGTCCTTCATATCGTTTGGGGATTTTAAAAGGATGATGAGATGTCGCCGTGAAAACTGCTGTTACAAACGGTTGCTTTAATTCGCCCATTTTGTCAGCGTAGAATTGCAAAAACTCTTCATCCCATACAGCCCACATTCCATCCAAATCGGTATCGCCGTATTCTGTCAATCCAAAATAGTCTTCAAATCCTGCGCTTTTTGCATAAGCCAAAAAACCCATAGAACCGTTGTGTGCACCATGAAAAAATGCCGAATAATAACCTTTTTCTTTCAAAACGTCGGCAATACTGCTAATGTCGTTGGTCGAATAATGCGTTACGATGAAAGGTTCGATAAACATCGGAATGCTCGAAAGTATCGAAGGCATGGCGTCTATTGATTTTCGCCCGTTGCTGTATGAATATTCAAAAGTAAGACCTTCGTTATATAGCGAGTCCGCAAACGGCGTGTAACCTTTGTATGTTCCATTATCCAAATGCGTATTGAAAAAACCTGAATATTCTTTTCCAAAACTTTCTATGATGAAAATGACAACGTTGAGCGGTTTAAATTCGCCCGATGGAGACGGATAGTGCAAAGGTGAATAAATGGCTGTCATTTCTTCTTCGTTTTTGAAATAATTCGGATTTTGATAAACCTTTTTATCCAAAGTACGAATAATACAAAAAGGAGTATTGAGTACGATAGCAGTTTCGGCGCTTTTGTTAACGTAAGCGTTGGCGTTGCTTAGCGTAATTGGACGGTGTGGCGCTATTATTCCTCCTCGCATCCCGATAACGACAGCAAAACCTAAACCGCACATCAATAAAAAATGTGATATATAATAAAAAAACCGTAATTTTAAAGAAAATCTCTCGTTTTCAGACTTTAGTCTGAAAACGAGAGATTTTCTTTGCGGTCTATAATAACATTTATAAAGAAAAAATATAACAACTACGGCAAACAAAGTTACATACCAATATTCGAACATTCCGTTTGCAACGATTTTGAACATATTATTTTCATTTTGAAATTCCGAGAAAACAGTACTGGTAGTGCGCCGATTGGTAAAGCGGAAATAAATAATATCCACGCTATTAATTATAATTGCAAAACTGTTTACGACAATAAAAATCCATTTAGCCACGTTTTGATATATATAGTTATACCTGAATCTGAACGGAATAATCTGCATGGTTATGTATATAACATTGCTATAAAGCAATGCCGAAATGTCAAATTGCAAACCGCCTTTTAGCAGAGTAAGGAAATGAGCGGGAGTAACATCGGGGAAATAACTTTTGTTGACCAAAAAGAAGAAAATGCGGCAAATATAGTAAATAACCAACATCAGCAGAAGATTGTACAAAAGGGTTATCGTCGGCTCTGTTTTGATATATTTATTCCAAATATCTCTCAGTCTCGCTTTCTTCATAAAAGAGGAGAGAACGGAATCTTCATTTTTATTGAAATTTATTAAAGATTTCAGTTTCATATAATTCTAATTTTACGGATTTATTTTTGCTCTTGGTCTTTTCCAGCGGTTATGCGACCACAACCAATATGGCGGGTCTTGTTGTATTGTTTTTTCCAAATGTTGAAAATACATGTCGGTCAGGCTATATTCCGGCAACTCATGCGGAGCGGATGACAAAAGTACAAATTTACAATGGTAATATCCTCTTTTTATTCTTTTCATATCTGCATAGAAAACGACTGATTTTGTTTGACATGCAATGCGTTCTGCTCCCAAAAACACGCAAGTATCCTGATTGAGAAAATCAATCCAGCGACTGTTGCTGTTACCGTGCGGCGTTTGGTCGGAAAGAAATGCGATGATGGACTGTTTTTTTTCTTGTTTCAAAGCGACTATTCTACGCAACGTGTTTTTTCGCGGAATACTTTCGGCATGAAACCGTCCTCTGATTTTGAGAAAAAGTTTATCAAACAGTTTATTTTCCAGAGGATGATAAATTTGTCCGCAAACAAAAGGATTCTCGGCTGTTAATTGCAAAGGGCTGGATGTCAGCCATTCCCAATTGCAATAATGTCCCAAATTCAGAATACAGGATTTATCGTTTCCCATTTCTTTTATCATTTCTTCAACACCTTCAAAAGTCATGCGTTTACGAATGTTTTTTTCGCTTATGGAAAACAATTTAATGGTTTCGACAATATAATCGCAGAAAAATGAGTAGAATTTTTTTTCTATACGGATAATTGTTTTCAAATCCTTTTCAGGAAAAGAATTTAAAAGATTTTTCCTTACTATTTTTCTCCTGTAGCGAATGCAATAATACAACGGGAAATATAAAATATCCGAAAAAAAATAAAGTACTCGAAAAGGAAGCAAAGAAAACAAAAACCATATTTTATTAGCTATCTGATACATAAATTAATTCTTAATTTTCGAATACAAATATAAATTAAATTATTGAATTTGCCATATAAAATTACACCTTCATAAGATTTATTAAACTTCGTTGAAATATTATTTTTTAACGTTAACATAATAAAATTGTAACATAAAACAGCATAACGATAATATTATTAATTCTGAATTTAAATAATTAATAATAAGTAATATAAATATTGTGCTGCTTTATAATTAATCTTCTCCTAAAAAATGATATTCTGTGGACAAAATTTGCTTTATTTCATCAAGCGATATTTCTTTTGCAATTGTTTCTTTCGCCTTCTTCATAATATGCTCTAATATAACATTTTCATCTATCTCTTCTTTTGGCGAATCACAAATATATTCAGATTCAATACAAAGAATTACGAAAATATCGTCGGACGTATATTTATCTTTCAAATCGTTGGGAAGTAATTTATATACATCGTCAATAATATCTTCTATATTTACAAAATAATCTTCCGAATTTTCCGCATCGTTTTGGGCTTCGATAAGTCCGATTGATTCTTTATATAAATCGTCTGCATCAAGCAGTTGCACCAATTCTTGATGCGTAATCGGTTTGCAAAAATTATTCTTAATATTTTTATTCACAAAGGTTGTTATTTCAATGATGCTGATGCCATCATCTCCAACATCAACCGAATCGTAATATTCATATACCAAATCAAGTAAATACCCAATTTTGTCAGTTGAATATTTTTGCCGAATTTGTGGTGAAACATGCTTTTGCACAAAAATTGCGGCATCTGTTTCGTTGTAGTTTTTTTCCATATTGTGTAGATTTGATTATTTAATTTATTTATTATTAGTATTGTTGTCTTTTAATATTTTGTCTATCTTTTCAAGTTTTTTATAAAATTCTTTTCCAAAACATCTGATTATAGGTTCTTCCAAAAACTTATAAACAGAAATTTTCTCACGATTTCCTTTATCGCGCGCGCATTGGCAAATACTCCATTGATCGTAGTTAAGCATTGTTGTTTCGGCTGTTTTTTTTACTCGAATAGGATACAAATGACACGAAACGGGTTTTCTGAAATCATTTTTTTTATCGAAAAATGCAAGTTCAATTCCGCAAAGGCAATTATATTCTTCGTCGTAAACGGAATAAGCACATTCTTCGCCGTTAATGAGCGGAGTTACCAAATCGCCATCTTTGTCAATCACGGCGACTCCTTGTTTTTGTACAACTTCTCGACCTTCGGGCTTTAAATATGGCGAAATTTCCGACAGATTTTTTTTGATAATTTCTTTTTCCTCTTCCAGCAGCGGAGCGCCGCTATCGCCGTGTACGCAGCAAACTCCGGCACAAGCCGCATAATCGCAACAGAAACATTCGGTAAACAAATCCGAACTTAACAATTTATCTTCAATGTCGATTATCATACAGCACTAATGGTTTCTTATTAATTTGTCATTTATTTCCCATAAATTAATTGTAGAACAATCAGAGAAAATAAGTAATTTCACTATCTCGTCATTTGTTTAATCATCAAAAACCGACGATTAAATTTTGCAATAATTTATTTTTTCTGTGCTTGATTGGCTACAGCATCCATTAGTTTTTTGATTTCATCTTCATCTCCAAGAAAATAATCATTTTTCAGATTTAAATCATCATCAAAATCAAAAACATAAGGTATAGCCGTAGGTATGTTGAAATTCACAATATCTTCATTAGAAATGTTTTTCAGATATTTTACAATTCCTCTCAAACTGTTTCCGTGCGCAACAACAATAATTTGGTTGTGTGTTTTTAACTCAGGAAAAATCACATTTTGCCAATAAGGAACAGCGCGTTTTACCGTATCCGATAAAGATTCTGTCAATGGAATTTCATTGTCGTTCAGTTCTTTATATCGTATGTCCATGCGTGGACTTGCTGCATCATCCATTGCCAACGCATTGGGAGCGATGTCGTAACTTCTTCGCCATATCAACACTTGATCTGCGCCATATTTTGCTGCTGTTTCGGCTTTATTTAATCCCTGCAACATGCCGTAATGTTTTTCGTTTAATCTCCACGATTTTTCAACAGGAATCCAATCCAAATTCATTTGGTCTAATACGACATTCAGAGTTTTTACCGCTCTTTTCAAATACGAGGTAAAGGCTTTTTCGAAAACAAAACCATTTTCTGCCAAAGATTTTCCCGCTTTTTGGGCTTCTTTTATTCCTGCATCCGACAAATCAACGTCTGTCCAGCCGGTAAAACGATTTTCTTTATTCCACACGCTCTCTCCGTGTCGAAGCAATACTATTTTTTTCATATAAACAATTTTTTGATTTTTTAATACCAATTCAAAACTATTTCAAATACATATTTTTTGCAAAAATACATATTTTTAACCGAATATATATAAGAAATCGTGCAATTTTTGAAATAAATATGTAAACGATTGTTCTTAATATTGTTGATATAATTCAGTTTATAATTTTCCGCAATTTATTTTTTCGTCATTCAGAATATTGCGAAAAACCTGTTGTTTCAGCATATTGATTACGCTCGCCGCACTGACAACAAACCAACAAAAAACACTTACAACTTATTACTTACAACTTTATAAAGCCTGTCTCCTCGTCTGATTTTTTCGGCTGTGGCGATTGAACAATATACGCCTTTTTCGGCTTTTTCGACAGATTGCAAATCTACGCGTATTTCTTTTATTGTTTGTTCAACGACGCCTGTTGTTGAGCCTGTTATAAGAACTTCATCTCCGAGATTTAATTCTCCTGCTTCAATCAAAAATTCTGCAACGCCTATATTGCCGAAAAAGTTTGTGCATTTTGCCGTATATTCTTTGCGTTTTGGCGATTGATTTCCATATTTTTTGCTCCATTCGCCGAGACGTTGTCCCAAATAATATCCATCCCAAAATCCCCGATTGAAAACATTTCCGAGTCGCATTGTCCATTCATCTATTTTTTGCTTGCCGTAAGTTCCGTCTGCTATTGATTTTATTGCTTCGCTGTAGCATCGGCAAACTGTTTTCACATATTCGGCTGAACGCGCGCGCCCTTCAATTTTGAAAACGGAAACTCCCGCATCAATCATTTTATCAATAAAACCGATAGTACAAAGATCTTTCGGCGACATTATATATTCGTTGTCAATATCAAGTTGCGCGCCTGTTTCCTTGTCGGTTACGGTGTAGGCGCGGCGGCAGGTTTGCAAACATTTTCCGCGATTTGCAGAATAATTGTATTCGTGTAAACTCAAATAACATTTTCCCGACACAGACATGCAAAGCGCTCCGTGAGCAAACATCTCGATTTTTACAAGATTTCCGCCGGGACCTTTTATTTGCTGTTCATAAATTTGTTTGTGAATTTCGGCAACCTGTTCAAGATTTAATTCACGCGCAAGAACAATAACATCGGCATATCGGGCATAAAATTTCAACGACTCAATATTGCTTATATTCAATTGTGTTGAGATATGAACTTCTACGCCGTGTTCGTGAGAATATGCAATTGCCGACTGGTCGGATGCAATTACCGCATTTATTCCTGTTCGTTTCACTTCACGAACTATTTTGCGCATGTCTTCCAAATCGTTATCATACATAATAACGTTTAGTGTGAGATATGATTTAACATTGTTGGTTTTGCAAATTTCGGCGATTTCGGCAAGTTGCTCGAGTTTGAAATTGTTGGCTGATTTTGAACGCATGTTCAGGTTTTCTATGCCAAAATAAACGGAATTTGCTCCGCCTTGAATTGCCGCCATTAAACATTCAAAATTGCCTGTCGGCGCCATTATTTCGAAATCTTCCAAAGTTTTTTCTCTGTTTGGTAAAACCAATATTTTATTTTCTGTCTTGTTCATTATTATATGTTTACTGTCAAATAACGTTTTAAAAGATTACAAATTTACATAAAATTTCAAAATACGCTTCTTGCAATTTACTATTTTGTTATTTGCAATTTACTATTTTACCATTAACCATTTTCCCCCCCAAAATTTTGTTTTCCGAAATTTTTTTTAACTTTGCAACCAAAATCTTCATGGAAAATACCTAAATGATTGCGAAAAACTTGCTCATAAAAACTGTCCGAAATCCTTACTGTGTAAGGGATTTATGCCTGTCTTTACACCGCGCGGCACATACCCATCTGTATAAAAATTTTAAAACATATAAACGCCGTCATTGCGGGCTTGACCCGCAATCCCCTGAAAAGCGGGATTCTGACTTTCGTCAGAATGACGAGCAAGAACGCCGTCCCGCGTTGCGGACGCCCTCACAAAACTTTCGGGACACTGTCCTAAGCATTAGGACGGCTTCACACAACTTGCGGGATACTGTCCTCCATAGTAGGACGGCTTCACAAAACTTGCGGGACACTGTCCTAAGCATTAGGACGCCTTCACACAACTTGCGGGACACTGTCCTAAGCATTAGGACGCCTTCACAAAACTTGCGGGACACTGTCCTAAGCATTAGGACGCCTTCACACAACTTGCGGGGCGCTGTCCTAAGCATTAGGACGCCTTCACACAACTTGCGGGGCGCTGTCCTAAACAGTGGGCGGCTATTTCGAAATTTTTATATATATCAATATACATTATTATTAATAAAAAAAGTAAATTATGAAATTAATAGAAGCAGCGCATCTGCACTTTTATCGTAGCGAGGCGCATTATGAATTTGGCGGATATTTCCGCAATTTAGTCAACAGGTTTCCTGCTGTCGGAACAGTAGTTGTTAAATATCTTCCCGATTATGACGCGCTTTACGCTAAGGAAGGCGAATTAGTTGACAGAATGATTAAGAGCAATTTTACCGACAAAATTGCCGAAACCGACCGGCTGATAGACCGTTATGTAACGGGTATTCGAGAAACCGTCTTGGCTGCCACTCGACACTTCGACCACAATGTGGCTGAAGCGGCAACGGCGATACTCAACAGGCTTAAAGCGTTCGGTCGCGTTGAAAGCAAGTCGTACGAAGAAGAATCTGCCGCCGTAAAACTCTTGGTTACAGAACTGCAAAACACGGAATACGCCCCTATGTCAGACTTGGTGGGAATTACAGAGTGGCTAAGAAGACTCGAAGAAGCGGAAAATGAATTTGAACAGCTTTTCAATCTGCGCAACACCGAACTTGCCGACCGTACGGAGGGGACGCTCAGGGAAGTGCGGCGCGAGATAGACAAGATTTATCACGCAATGGTTGACCGCATCGACGCTACAGCCACGCTTGACGAAACAAACGCTTACACCGAGTTTATCAAACAACTCAACGCGTACATTACATATCTCAACGAGCATACGCATCAGCACGCCAAAAAGGACGTAAAAAATGCGGTGGTGGCATCCATCCCCGACCAGCCTTATGCGGGCGAGCCTGTTATAGTGTTGCCCGAAGTGATGTACGAAGGCAAAAAGTTGGTATTTACCACCGACTACGAAGTGTCGTACAAAAACAACAACGCTCCCGGCACCGCCACCCTCACCGTTCACGGCAAAGGCGCATACAAAGGGCAAAAGGCGGTGAGTTTTAATATTGTTAATGGTTAATGATTTTTTAAGGTCTTTAAGGACTTTAAAGTCCTTAAAGACCTTAAAAAATCACGACTAAATAATTAAGTTCTTTTACATATTGGTTTACACGCTTTTTTTGAGCAGGATATATATTTTTGTTTATCTTTGTACCGTTTTTTGTAAAAAATTATGGACAACAATTTATATCGAAACAGCGGAAATTATATGCAACTTTACTCTTACAGGAAGGCTGAGGCTATCTACGATATTACGCGGTTTTTCTGCGAGAATTTTTTACGCAGGGGCGACCGTACTATTGACCAGATGGTGCAGGCGGCGCGCTCAGGAAAACAGAATATCATTGAGGGATGCCAAGCCTCCGCTATTTCGTCTGAAACCGAAATCAAACTCGTGGGAGTAGCCAAGGCAAGTTTGCACGAACTGCTCGCCGATTACAACGATTATCTGCGAAATCTGGCTTACAAAGACCCCGTGAAAGGGCGTATATGGGAAGACGGTTCGGTGGAAGTAATGGCTATGCGCAGGCTGTGCAGACAGAATAAAGATGCCGCATTTTTCATGGCGATAGTGATGACTCGACCGCCCGAAACCATTGCAAATATCGCAATTTGCCTGATAAAGCATGTCGATTATTTGCTGTTCAAACAACTGAAAACGCTGGAAAAACAGTTTCTCGCCGATGGCGGATTTCGTGAACGAATGACCAAAATGCGCCTCGAACAGCGGAAAAAAAATAATAATTCAGACGGAAATAATAATCAATAAAAGCGTGTAAACAATGATAAACAATTTGCCGATGATATAAAAATAGCCAAATTACCAACGGTTACGCTACCGCTCGTTTATTGAGCGGGAGGCAGGTTTGTTATCGGGAGATTACATTACAGACTTTGTGGATTCTGATGATTTTAAATACCTTAAAAATTACAGAACAAAAATGAATGAAATAATTATTAAATTAAATATAATAAAAAAAATGACAAAAACAATTTCTAACACAACAAAAACCCGCAAAGGGTTTTGTTTCGGGCGCAGGATGCTGCGTTCGGCTATCTTGTGCCTGCTGCTTTTGGCAGGCGGTACGGGCGCACGGGCGCAAACCACCTACAACATCAACAGCGGTAGTGTTAACATTACTACCGGCGGCACGTACACCATTAACGGCACAGGCGCAGCCACCACCAACTGCATTACGGTGAGCAGCGGCGTAGTAGCCGATATCACGCTCAACAACGTAAACATTGACGTGAACACAATAAGCGGCGCCTGCGCCTTCGACATGACCGGCGCAACGGTGAACCTTACGCTCACAGGCGACAATATCCTGAAAAGCGGCGATTATAAAGCCGGCTTGCAGGTTACTGTCGGAGCCATACTCGCCATTGACGGCACAGGCAGCCTTACGGCAAACGGCGGCAACTTCGGCGCGGGCATCGGCGGCGGCAACGGCTCCGACGGCGGCAGCATCACCATCAACGGCGGCACGGTTACGGCAACCGGCAAATGGGGCGCAGGCATCGGCGGCGGCTACACAGGCTCCGGTGGTAACATCAGCATCAGCGGCGGCACGGTTATGGCAAACGGCGGCTACGGAGGCGCAGGCATCGGCGGCGGCTACACAGGCTCCGGTGGTAACATCAGCATCAGCGGCGGTACGGTTACGGCAACCGGCGGCATCTACGCCGCGGGCATCGGCGGCGGCAGCAGCGGCACCGGTGGTAGCATTACCATTAGTGGCGGTACGGTTACGGCAACCGGCAGCATCTACGCCGCGGGCATCGGCGGAGGAGACGGCGGTTCCGGCGGCAGCATCAGCATCAGCGGCGGCACAATAAAAGCCACAGGAAGCAATACAGGTATTGGCTACGGTCAATACGGAAACGGCGGAACGCTTAAAATCACCGGCGGCAGCATCAATGCAAGTACCAATCTGCAGCCCACCAACGGCAGCGGCGGCAGCGTTTATCTCAACACCCTCACCGTAGGTATTCCCGCAATAGCCGACAGCACGATAATTACCGCAGGAAATATTGGCGGCACGGCATGTGTTGACGGGACGCCCACACCTCCCGCGTATGGCATTCACGACGTGGTAACAGACGGCGAGGGCAAAGTGTATTTCTGGCTGCCCGTATCCGCAAACAACGGCGGTACGGCTGAGAAAGTCATACTCACCGCCGATAACAATAACTATACGAATACCTTTGCACGACCCGCTTTCCCCACATCGGCAACTCTCAACCCAATTGATATGCTTGTTACTTCTTCGGATAAAAATATAGCCGACCCAAGCGTTTACACATTTGCAGGAAACGTACACACCATAAAAGCCAACGGCACATATACCATTACAGGCACAACTACTGTGGAACGCATTGTGGTAAACAGCGGCGTAGCAGCCAACATCACGCTCATCAACGTAAACATTGTTGTAAATGTTAGCAACAACGACGCAAGTCCGATTAGGATATTGCAAAACGCAAATGTAATATTAAACCTTGTAGGAACAAACATTCTGACAAGCGGATCCGGAAGGGCAGCAGGATTGCAGGTTGATGATGCCACTCTGACCATCAATGGTCCCGGCAGCCTGACGGCAACAGGAACAGCTAATAATTCCGCCGGTATAGGAGAACGTTGGGATGGTAGTAAAAAACGTACTATCATTATTAATGGTGGTACAATTACTGCAAAAGGACATTCGTATGGTTCAGGTATAGGCGGTGTCGGCACAGGTGGAGAAGGCAGCATAACTATCAATGGAGGTACGATTACAGCAAGCAGCACTGAGGGAGCAGGTATCGGTTGTGATGGTACCAGTGCAGTTGCTATCATAATCAACGGCGGTAGTATAAATGCATCTTGTACTAACAGACCTGCTTTGGGAACAACGCCCAAAAACAGCGATGGCGACAACGTTTATCTCAACACCCTCACTGTAGGTAATCCTTCGGTGAATGACACAGATATTGACGCAGGAAGCATCGGCGGCACGAATTGCGATGCAACAGCATATACAGTGCAAAACCCCACGCTCACAGGTTACGGCATAAATGACGTAAAAACAGACGGCAGCGGAAAAGTGTATTTCTACCTGCCCGAATCGACAGGCAGCGAACTTGTAGCGCTGACTGCAAGCGGAACGGAATACCGTAAATATTATAAGCGAAACACCAATAATAATAACCAAATTCTCACTCCGCAGGAGGAGCATAGCATTGCGCTAAGTCAGGAAGGTACGTACACATTCCCTACTGCATCCTACGGCTACGGCACACAATTGCCGCTCACCGTAACGGTAACAAATACAGGTTATGGCTACACAGGCGACCTGACAGTTGGATTATCCGGCACAAACGGCAATGATTTCACGTTATCATCCATTGCGATTAACAGCATAGCGGTAGGCGCCGAAGCCACCTTTACGGTCGCTCCCAAAACAGGGATTGCAGGGGGAATACGCGTGGCAACGGTAACAGTGTCGGACGGCAATGGCATCAGCGAGGAGTTTGAAGTGAGATTTACGGTGATTAGCAACGAAACAATAATCAACATAAACACAGGCACGAGTATTCCTTCAGGATATCCTTCCGGTACAGGCTGGAGATTTGAAGACAGCAGGCTGATTATTTCCAACGGCGCAAATGTAACTGTCAGGGGGACTTCTTCCAACAACCGCCGCATACAGATAGCGGCAAACGCCACAGCACAGGTTACATTAGACGGCGTAAATATTGATGTAACGGGATGCGCGTTTTATATAAATGATGGCGCTACGGCATATTTGACGCTCGTCGGCACAAACACGCTAAGAAGCAACGGAGGTAATGCAGGCTTGCGTGTGTCAGGCAATACATGGCTGACTGTTACGGAAGAAAGTACAGGCTCGGTAACGGTGCATAGCGATGGCAGCGCCGCCGGCATTGGAGGCGCCAGAAGTGAGTCGGGAGGTTACATCACCATCAACGGCGGAACGGTTACGGCTTACGGCAGCAGCGGACAGGGCAGTAACGCGGGCGCAGGCATCGGCGGCGGCGGCGGCAACGGCGGCGGATGGGGCGGTAACGGCGGTAACATCACTATCAACGGAGGCGCTGTTACGGCTTACGGCAGCAACAACGGCGACATCGGCAGCGCAGCTATCGGCGGTGGCGGAAACCATGGAAACAGCGGCAACATTATCATCAACGGCGGTACGGTTAGGGCTTATTCCAGCAATAGCGGCGCAGGTATAGGAGCCGCAGGACTCGGTTATGTCAACAACATCACTATCAACGGAGGTGTAGTCGTAGCTAACGGCGCAGGCGCAGGCGCAGGCATCGGTGCAGGAGGCAGTAGCGGCTATTCTACATGGGGCGAAAACGGCGGTAATATCATTATCAACGGCGGAACGGTTACGGCAAACGCCGACGGCAGCTCTGCCGCAATCGGCGGCGCAGGCAACAACAAGAAGAATGGCAACCTGACTATCAACGGCGGCAGCGTAAAAATGAATAACAACAACGGTATTGTACCCAAAAACAGCCTCAGCGCAACCGTCTATCTCAACACCCTCACAGTAGGCAATCCTTCGGTGAATAATACAGCCATCACCGCAGGAAGCATAAGCGGCACGCCTTGCGACCCGACAGCATATACAGCGCAAAACTCCACGCCTACAGGCTACGGCATTAATGGCGTAAAAACCGACGGCAGCGGCAAAGTGTATTTCTGGCTGCCGCAATCATCCGGCGATGAATGGGTAGAACTTGAAGCCAACAGCGCCTACTACGGAAATAACTATAAACGTAACGAAGACAACAGCAATAACCAAGTCCTCACGCTGAAATACGCTATTACGCTGAGCGAAACAGGTACGCATACATTTCCCGATTCGATTTACGGCTACAGTGCGTTAACTCCGCTCACTGTTACGGTTAACAACGTTGGCTATATGCCCACAGGCGGTTTGACGGTAGCATTGAGCGGTGCAGGCAGCAGTAATTTCACCCTGTCGGGAAATTCAATCAGCGACATAGCGGCAAGCGATAATACCACTTTTACAGTAGTTCCCCAAACAGGGCTTGCAGTCGGCACATACACGGAAACGTTAACAGTGTCGGGCAGCAATGGCATCAGCGAGGAGTTTGAAGTGAGTTTTGAGGTAACCAAAGCCACGCTAACAATAACGCCAAATACGGGACAAAGCAAAGTTTACGGCGGTAGCGACCCGACTTTCAGTTTCAGCGTTTTGGGCTGGCAAAACAGCGACCAAGCCGATTCTGCAAGCATAATCACGGGAGCGTTGAGCCGTGTTTCAGGCGAGGACGTAGGGCAGTATAA
>JAISPX010000114.1 GCA_031274595.1 Prevotellaceae bacterium
TGCAAAGGTACAAGAAAAAAATGACATTATATATCTGTAAAACAGATAGTTATTAACAGGTGAGGGATCCTTTTGTTAACAACCCCTCATTTAGTAAATTTTTCGTGCGTTGACCCTGGCATATCACAAGGGGAGTTAGCAGAACTAATTGGAGTAAAACAAGGCAGCCTGTCTCGAATTGAAAGCGGTAGATATTCTGTTAAATTAGATACGCTAATGCAAGATTGCAGATGTTTTGTGTGTAAAAGTTGAATTTATTTAAAAATAATCACTATCTTTGTAGCGCATAATAAATAAAATTAAACATAGACAAGGTGTAACACTGCCTTATCGCGCCTAATCAAACACACATTTTGATTAGGCTTTTTTAATCTTATATTTTTACGAAATCTTTACGAAAAAACAACAATTACTTCATTGAATTACAAGCAATATAATGATAATAAGCAAATGACTCTTAATCATTAATTGCGAATTATTTTACACATTTTTACTTCCGTATCAATATATTTTGTAATTTTGTAGTATATAGAAACAACAAATAACATGAGAAACATCATTTTATTATTATCACTAACAGCCGTGTTTTTGTGCAGTTGCTCACAATCGTCAAACACATCAAAATCTGTTAAAAATCAAAAAAATGCAGCAATTATTGAAAAATATTATCGATATGTTGTCGATAGTGTGCGGCAGCAATTTGTTCCCGACCGCAGAGTTAATATTTTTGATGTTAAAATTAAAAATATAGATAACCAAATATATGTAAAAGGCGTAACTACGTTTGCCGAAGCAAAAACCACACTTTTGAACCGTATGCAAGCCGAAAACAAAAATATTGTTGACAGCGTAATTGTTCTTCCTGATAAAAGTTTGAGAGATGAAATTTACGGAGTAGTAACGCTTTCGGTTGCAAGTATGCGCACTGCGGGAGATTATTCAGCCGAGATGGCAACTCAGGCTCTGCTTGGAATGCCTGTGAAAATTTTACAAAACGGCGGCTGGCTGCGCGTGCAAACTCCCGATGGTTATATCGGTTATACTTATGCAGGCAACATAAAACGAATGAACAAACAACAATTTAATACTTGGATTTCGGCGCCTAAAATTATTTTCACCGAAAACTACGGTTTTGCATATACAGAGCCAAATTCGAGCGATGTTGTTTCGGATTTGGTTGCAGGAAATATGCTTAAATTGGAAGATGAAACCGAACAATATTACAAAGTTTCATATCCTGATGGTAAAATTGCTTATGTAGATAAAAAACAATCAGAAAAGTTAGACGACTGGTATTTGTCGATAAATCTTACGGGAGACAATATTGCAAATTATGGAAAACGATTTATGGGAGTTCCTTATCTTTGGGGAGGAACATCGGCAAAATCTATGGATTGCAGCGGCTTTGCAAAAACGGTTTATTTTATGCACGGAGTAATTCTTCAGCGAGATGCTTCGCAACAATACTTTACGGGGCAGCCTGTTGATATAAGTGAAAATTACGATAATCTTCAAATCGGCGACTTGCTGTTTTTTGGAAATAAAGAACGGGAACGCATCAGCCATGTAGCAATTTATATCGGCAACAAGCAGTTTATACATGAAGCAACACAAGTAAAAATAGGCAGTCTCGACCCATTGGCAACGAACTATGACCAATTTAATACAAACAGACTTGTGCGCGCATCGCGTATTATCGGCAATGTTGATACGAAAGGAATTACAACAATCAAGAGCAACGAATTTTATCAACAACAAAAATAAATTATTACAAATATTAAATTTTAAAGTTATAACATTATCACTATGGAACAAAGCAGAAGAAAATTTTTGAAAACGGCGGCATTAGCAACCGCAGGCACAGGCTTATTTTTAAGCGGAACAGGTACAAACATTTTTGCAAATCCCAAACCACGTCGCCCTTTGCCTGGTTCTGGAAAAATGAAACTCACGTTTCGTCCTGTTGATTTGCAGTTGAAATATACTTTTACTGTTGCCACTTTCTCGCGTACAATGACTCCAAGCGTACAGGTAGAAATAGAATACGATGGAGTAACAGGTTATGGAGAAGCGGCAATGCCGCAATATCTCGGCGAATCGTCGGCATCGGTTATAGCATTTTTGCAAAGAGTAAACCTCGAACAGTTTCGCAGTCCGTTTGAAATGGACGATATTTTGAATTATGTTGACAATATTACCGAAAATAATACTGCCGCAAAGGCTTCTGTTGATATTGCCCTGCACGATTTGGTAGGAAAACTTATAGGTCAACCCTGGTATAAAATCTGGGGATTGAATATAGATAAAATTCCGCCTACAACATATACAATAGGAATTGATGAACCAGATATGGTTCGTAAAAAAACGCGCGAATATGCAAACGACTTCAAAATTCTGAAAGTAAAACTCGGCGGAGCAAACGATAAAGAAATGATTAATACAATTCGCGAAGTTACCGACCTTCCGATTGCAATAGATGCAAATCAGGGATGGAAAGATAAACATTATGCGCTTGATATGATTCACTGGCTTAAAGAAAAAGGAATTGTGGTGATTGAGCAACCGATGTCGAAGAAAAAACTTGATGATATTGCGTGGATTACACAAAACAGTCCTCTTCCCGTTTTTGCCGACGAATCTCTGCAACGTTTGACGGATATTATGAAACTCAAACACGCTTTCAACGGAATAAACATAAAACTTATGAAATGTACGGGAATGCGCGAAGCATGGAAAATGCTTAATATGGCGCGCTCTCTTGATATGAAAGTTATGATAGGATGTATGACCGAAACATCATGCGCAATTTCGGCAGCGGCGCAACTATCGCCTGCCGTTGATTTTTGCGACCTCGATGGCAATTTGCTGATTGCTCCAACAGCCGATTTATACAAAGGAGCAACTCTGCAAAACGGCGTAATGAAACCTACGGACTTACCCGGAATAGGAATTATCAAAAAGTAAAATATGAAAAAGATATTAATCCTGATAATTGCTGCATTGACACTGTATGCGTGCAACGACAGAAAACAAACATCAATCGAAAAAATATATAACGAGATTGAAGTAGGAAATTTTACTATTGCAGATTCTTTAATTGATAAGTATATTGCCGAAAATGAATTGACCGAAACAGAAATTTACGACCTCAACTTTCAAAAAGATTTGCTGAAACGTAAAAAACTTGATTTCAGAAGAAATAAAGAAGATGTTGTTGAATATATCAAAAAATATTATCCCGATGTAGATGATGCAATGCTCGAAAAATGGGAAAGTACAAACGCATTGGAAGCAATGATAATAGACGGACGCAAGAAGTATTTCAACAGCGCTGCACGCAATCTGTTCCGCATCGACAAAGATGCGCGCAAACGTAAAATAGAAGTTGATGGTGAAAGCACAGATGAATTACAATTATTGTTGGAAAAACATTTGCCCGAAGCAATGGCTCAGGCAAAGGAATCGCCCACGCATCAAAGCATTCCTAAAAAAATGAAAATAACGTACACGCTCACAGTTCCCGAAAATACAGTTCCTGCAAATGAAACAATTCGTTGCTGGTTACCGTATCCGCGTACCGACAATCGCCGACAAACAAACATTGAACTCGTTGATGTTTATGACGATTTCATAATTTCTCCTGACGAATATGCTCACAAATCAATGTACATCGAAAAAACAGCAAGGCAAAATGAACCTGCCGTTTTTAAGTATTCTTTTACAATGTCGTCTGCGGCAGAATGGTTTGATTTGAAACCTGAAAATATCAAACCTTACGACAAGGAAAGCGAACTGTATAAACAATATACTGCCGAACGTGAAACACATGTGATTTTTGGCAAGTTGATAAAAGAATATTCTAAAAAAATTGTAGGAGACGAAACCAATCCGTTGCTTGTGTCAAACAAAATTCTGCAATATATCAAAGACAATTATCCATGGGCAAGCGCACTTGAATATTCCACAATGGAAAATATTCCCGAATATGTGCTTCGCAATAATCATGGCGATTGCGGAATGGTTGGTTTGTTGTATATTACGCTGTGCCGCTATAATGGAATTCCTGCAAAGTGGCAAAGCGGATTTATGCTTCATCCGGGCGATGTGAATTTGCACGATTGGGCAGAAACATATTTTGAAGGCGTTGGCTGGATTCCTGTTGACCCATCATTTATTCGCCGCAGTTTTGATGACAAAGATGTAAACGCGTTCTATTCAAACGGAATAGATGCTTATCGCTGGATTGTGAACGACGATTATTCACAGGAATTTTATCCGCCTAAAAAATATCCGCGCAGCGAAACAGTTGACTTCCAGCGCGGCGAAGTTGAATGGAACGGCGGTAATCTTTACTTCAATAAATGGAAATGGAATATTGATGTTGAATATTTGGATTAAACCGCGACTAAGAAATCATCCACCATTTTACTCCAATTTATAAAAATTTTAATTGCAGCGTTGATAAAATTATGGGAAAACTTTCAATTTCGGGAAGCGCTCCCAAAGTTTCGGAGTGTACTCCCGAACCAAAAGAGTACACTCCCGAGCGAAAGGGGGACGCTCCCAAGCAAAGAGAGTGTACTCTATCGCAAAGTGATTTACTCCCGAGCAAAGAGAGTGCACTCCCAACGGAAGAGAGTGTACTCCCAAGCAAAAAGAGTACACTCCCACGCAAAGTTATTCGCTCCCGAGCAAAGAGAGTGCACTCCCAAGCGTTTGGAGCGTCCTACCTGCCAGCGCTGTTGTAATCATACCGGCGAAAAAAGATGCGCGCCACTCCGCAGACTGTATTCATCTCAAAATTTGAGTTAATTACCTAAAAATAGGTTAAATATTGTCCGGTTAACTGTTAATATCAATAAAATATGATATACCTTTACGGCAATTAAAAATAAAAATTATATGTCGTATATTTTAATTTTAAATCAACATAAATAACAAAAAATAAATATGTACATCAAAAAAACGGCTATATCTATTCTGTTTCTGTTATTGGGGATTATAGTATCAGGTCAAAATCAGAGGCAGAAAACGGAAATCAGCGGAACGGTCAGCGACAGCAAAACAGGAGAAACACTTTTGGGTGCATTTGTTTATATCAAGGGGACAGAGCAGGGAACTTTTTCGGATAGCAAAGGCAAGTATTCGCTTTCGCTGCAAAAAGGAGATTACATCATTTGCTGTACATTCATGGGCTACATTACAAAAGAAATTAACGTAAATGTCCGCACATCGCAAACTATCAATCTTCAACTTGAATACAGTTCGCTGGAACTGGAACAAATTGTGGTGTCGTCGCGGGCAAAGGATGCAAATGTTAAAAGCGTGGATATGGGCGTTGAGCGAATGAATATAGGCGAAATAAAACGTTTGCCCATGCTGATGGGCGAGGTGGATATTCTCAAAGTTATTCAATTATTGCCGGGTGTGCAGTCAACGGCAGAGGGAGGCTCGGGCTTCAGCGTGCGCGGAGGCGCTCCCGACCAAAACTTGATATTGCTCGACAACACAACAGTGTATAACGCTTCTCACCTGTTCGGCTTTTTTTCGGTATTCAACAACGATGTGATAAGCGGACTGGAATTGTACAAGGGCGATTTGCCGCTGCAAGTTGGCGGGCGGCTGTCGTCGCTGTTGAGCATACAAACCAAGTCTAACGTTCCCGAACGTTTTGGCGCAACAGGCGGAATAGGACTAATATCAAGCCGATTAATGCTCGAAGGAGCAGTCGGAAAGCAAACTTCGTGGATGGTAGGCGGCAGACGCAGTTATGTAGATATTTTTTTCGGTCTTTCGTCTGATGATGCTATAAAAAAATCAACTCTGTACTTTTACGACCTCAATGCAAAAATATCTCATCAATTTTCAAATAACGATAAATTTGAATTGAATGTTTACAACGGGCAGGACGTGTTTGGAGCCGAAATAGGCAAATTCAACTACGGAAATACTGCCGCTTCGTTGCTTTGGCGGCATCGTTTTTCTCAAAATCTGATTTCAAAATTCAGTATAAATATCAGCAACTATAATTGCGATATTGAAGCAAGTTTTGATGAGATGGATGCGTCGTGGGCTGCAGGTATCTTTGATGTGGCGGCAAAAGCCGATTTTACTCATCATGTCAATAAACATTTAAATCTTAACTACGGCGTTTCGGGTATTATGCATCGCATTAATCCCGGAAAAGTTTCCGTTAAAGGTTATTCGGATTATGATTTACAGGAAAATGATGCATTGGAATACGGAATTTATTTATCGAATGAACATCAGATAAACGAAAAACTGTCGCTTCGATATGGTCTTCGATGGTCAATATTTCAGAATCTGGGCAATATCACGATGTACAGGTATGATGAAAATTATGAAATAACAGATTCCGTTTATTACGGAAAGGGCAAAGTGTATAACACATACACACGATTGGAGCCGCGTATCGGCGCAGTGTTTCTTATAGACGAACAATCATCCGTAAAGGCAAATTATTCGCATAATACGCAATTTATTCAACTTGCAGAGAATTCGGCGTCAGGCTCTCCGCTCAGCGTGTGGTTTGCCGCAAGCCCTAATGTAAAACCGCAATCTGCCGACATATTTTCCGTAGGATATTTTCGCAACTTCAAAAACAATTTGTACGAAACTTCTGTCGAAATATATTACAAGGACATGAAAAATGTGATTGACTTTGCCGAACATGCCCGACTGCTAATGAATCAGCAACTCGAAGGCGAAATACGAACAGGCAAAGGACGCGCATACGGAATAGAACTTTCGTTGAAAAAAAATACGGGCAAACTTACAGGTTTCATTAATTATACCCTGTCGCGTTCCGAACGCACAATTCCCGAAATAAATAACGGACGAAGTTATTTAGCGCCTTATGATAAAACTCATGCTGTAAATATTGTGCTTAATTACCAACTGTCCGAAAAAATTAATGCTTCGGTAACGTGGATTTTTGCTTCGGGTACGCCAACCACCTATCCTACGGGAAGATTTCAGATAGGCGGCGAATATTTTCCTATCTATTCGGGACGCAACGAATACCGCAAACCCGCATATCATCGGCTCGACCTTTCGCTTAATTATGTTCCAAATCCTCGTTCTAAAAAGCGATGGAAAAGCGAATGGAATTTTTCATTATATAATGCTTACGGACGAAAAAATCCTTGGCTTATTTCATATAAACAAAACGAAACAGCAACTCCGACCGCCGAAATGCTTTATCTGTTTCGCTTTGTACCTTCTGTTACTTATAATTTTAAATTTTAGAAATACGATGAAAAATAAATTATTTACATACATCTTTACTGCCATTGCTTTGTTATTTTTAACATCATGCGTTGAACCTATCGAAATTGAAACCAGCGATTCGCCTCCCGTGATTGTTATTTACGGAATATTCACAGACGAAATGAAACATCATTCTGTAATGATTTCATCATCTTCGCCATATTTCGACAATCAGCCAAATCAAGTGATTTCGGGAGCAGAAGTGCAAATTGAATCATCCGCGCACGACATATATGCTTTTGCCGAAGTTGACAGCATTCCGGGGCAATACAACACGGTAAATGAAGTTGCAGGCATTAACGGCATGTCATATACGCTGAAAGTATCGGTAGATTTTAATAATGATGGTACAAAAGAATTATATACAGCCGCCTCGTTCATGCATCAGTCCGTTGATATTGATTCCATCAAAATAAGAAGTGCAAACCTGATGGGACGAAAACGTTATATAATGTATCTGTATGCGCAGGACTCACCAAGCGAAGATTACTATTTGAGCCGATTTAAAGTTAACGATATACTTGTGAGGGACAGTATCAGCCGACTTTCGTTGCTCAACGATAATATATTCAACGGACAATATATGAACGGTATTCCATTGGAAACGTTCAGAGATGCAACCGATACCAGTAACGATGACGAGGATGATGATGATAACGACAGAAGACGTCTGTCATTAAATGTCGACGATACGGTAGGCATATTATTTAGCCGCATAGAAGAAGGATATTATAGATTTATCAACCAATGCAGAAACGAGATGCGGGGAGAATCATCATTTTTTGGCACACCTGCGTCCAATATTGTCAGCAACATTTCAAACGGCGGCGTAGGATATTTTGCCTGTTATTCGGTAACCGAATCAAAAACAGTAGTAAAAAAATAACCAACCGAGTTTGTTTGTTGATTTGTTTGAGGCACGTAGATTATATGTACTTACTTCGATTGTTACATCCTAAAAAAATAGACAAATTAATACTCGTTTTTCTATTAAACTTTATTCATCTTTGCCGCAACGAAAAAATTAATAATTCAGGCTTTTTTTGATATTATTCCATCTTTCATCGTTTAGTTTTGTTCCTATAACTTCGATAACGTTTCCTGCACAAAGCGAACCTATTTCGCCGCAAATCCCTATAGGAAGTTTTTTCGACATTCCGTATAAAAATCCCGAAGCGTATAAATCGCCTGCTCCAGTGGCATCTATGGCTTTTGCCTGCATAGGCTGTATTTTGTAAAATTCGTTGCCCTGTTTTACATACGAACCTGCCGAACCTACTTTAACAATTGCAATTTTACAAATTTCGGCAAGTACGTTCAATGCTTCGCGAGGTTCTCTGTCGGTGAAGGTTTTGGCTTCTTCTTCGTTTGCAAAAACAATATCAACATATTTGTCTAAAATTTCGCTCACAAACTTCTTGTTTTCAGCAACAATATTAAAACTTGACATATCCAGCGAAATTGTTATTCTGCACCGTTTTGCAATATCAAGAGCGCGTCGCATCAATGCATGGTTTTGCACCAAATAACCTTCGATATGTAAATAATCGTAGCCTTCAAATTGTTCGTTGCAAAGGTCGTCTTCGCACAGGTCGATAGCCGCTCCAAGATACGTACACATTGTGCGTTCGCCATCGGGAGTTATCAGCACTTTGCAATTTCCTGTTGTTTTGTTTACAGCAATTAATTTAGGAATTGTTCCGCTTTTTTTCATGTCATCAAGAAAAAATCTGCCAAGTTCGTCATTACCTGTTTTTCCTATAAACGCAGTTTTAATGCCGAGTTTGCTAAGTCCGTTTATAGTGTTTGCAGCCGAACCGCCCGCAACAATATCATACTTGCTTTGATGTTTTATATCATCAAAAATTTTGTTGGTTGTTTTTTCGTCAACATGCGTCATACTTCCTTTTGGCAAATTATATTTTTGCAGCATCATTTCGTCTTTAAATATTGCCAGAATATCAACAAGCACATTTCCTATACCAAGAATTTTATTCATTTTATTTTTTGTTGTGAAAATTATCGCCAAAAGTAGTAAAAAAATAAAATATTTTATCAGATAAAAAAAAGTTGTATTTTAAATATTTAATTATAAATATATTAAAAAAAATATTTTTTGAAATTAATTTTTTGTTTTGCGGATTAAAATTATTTATATACTTTTGCAGTCCGTTTTAACGGGAAGTAATTATAAATTCCTCCTTAGCTCAGTTGGTTAGAGCACATGACTGTTAATCATGGGGTCCAAGGTTCAAGTCCTTGAGGGGGAGCAAAAAAATGAAGCGGTTGCCAAATGCAACTGCTTTTTTGTTTATGATTAATTAACTTCTTCGCTGACTTTGCCATTCAAAATATTTAATGTAAATTTGTATGTGATTCAATTATTATGATATTCGAAAATATAACTGCATATTTACAAAACGCCGATGTTTTTTCGTTGCCCATGCTTGCAATACTTATTACAGTGGGATTTATTGTTGGTTTTGTGAATACCGTAGCGGGTAGCGCCACTGCAATTACATATATGCTTTTTATGGCGATGGGAATGCCTGTAAGCATTGCTAACGCAACAAGCCGAGTAGGAGTTTTGCTGCAATTTACCACATCGTCGATAATGTTTAAGAAAAAAGGACTTCTGAATTTTCGTGAAGCATTCAAAATTGCTGTACCTGTTATGATTGGTTCTGTTTTTGGCGCCGAATTTGCAGCAATAATAAATCAGCATGTTTTTGAAATTGTACTTGCAATATTTCTGATTATAATGATTTTCTTCATGTTTTATGATGCGAAATTATTTATGAAAGGACAACCTCATAAAAAACTTGAAAAATTTACAGTAATCAAATGGATTGCATTTTTACTGATAGGATTTTACGGCGGATTTACTCATATCGGCGTTGGTATTTTAATAATTTTTGCCTCTGTGCTGCTTGTTGGTATGAATATTATGGAAGCCAACGCTGTTAAACAATTTGCCGTAATGTTATATACGCCTGTGGCATTAGTTGTTTTTGCTGTTCAAGGACAAATAAATTGGGAAGTAGGTTTGATTTACAGTATCGGGAATGTGTTGGGCGCAATCGTTGGAACAAAAACAACAATACGTCTCGGCGGCAATTTCATTCGCTGGTGCGTTGTTGCTATTATTGTGATATTTATTGCTCAATTGATATTGAAGAATGTATAAGTTTTAACAAATATGGAACATTATTTTAGAACGTAAAGTCATGTTTTGATTTTCGCAGTACAAAAAATAAATACTCAACAAAATTATTAACTTTTTTTCAACATACCCCCATAAAATTAGTACATTTATAAAAAAAATAATTACTTTTGCGGCATTAATTTAAAAAATATAAGGGTACTTATGACAAAAAACACAAATTTACGTTTTGACGCATTAAAAGAATGTGCAAAACATCACGCTGAAAGATTTCACGTGGAAGATGCAAAAATTTCGGAATATTTCGGAATAAATGTTTTTGATAAAGAAACTATGCGCAAGTATTTGTCGGCAGATGCTTTTGCTGCTGTTGAAAATGCAATTGATGGCGGCGAAAAAATCGACAGAAAATATGCCGACCTGATTGCCGCAGGAATGAAAAATTGGGCTGTGGAACGCGGGGCAACTCATTACACTCATTGGTTTCAGCCATTGAACGAGGCTACGGCTGAGAAACATGATGCGTTTATCGAAGTTGATAAAAATTCTAAAGTTTTTGAAAGTTTCAAGGGCGATTTGCTTGTGCAGCAAGAGCCTGATGCATCAAGTTTTCCGAGCGGGGGACTACGCAATACTTTCGAAGCGCGCGGTTATACGGCTTGGGATCCTTCATCGCCTGCTTTTATTATTGATAAAACGCTTTGCATTCCAACTGTTTTTGTGTCGTACACAGGCGAATCTCTCGACCTCAAAACTCCCTTGCTGAAGGCTCAGGCGGCGCTTGATAAGGCAGCGACAAAAGTTTGCCAATTATTTGATAAAGACGTAAAACGTGTAATTCCAACTTTAGGCTTGGAACAGGAATATTTTTTGATTGATAATGCATTGTTCAATGCGCGTCCCGATTTGCTGCAAACAGGACGAACGCTTATGGGACACACGGCAGCAAAAGACCAGCAACTGGAAGACCATTATTTCGGTTCTATTCCGTTGCGCGTTTCCGCATTTATGAAAGATATGGAAACCGAAGCATATAAATTAGGTATTCCTTTGAAAACGCGACACAACGAAGTTGCTCCGCATCAGTTTGAATGTGCTCCTTCGTTTGAAGAAGCAAATTTGGCAATCGACCACAATTTAGTATTGATGTCGTTGATGCGGCGCATTGCAAAACAGCATCATCTGAAAGTAATTTTCCATGAAAAACCTTTTGCAGGAATTAACGGTTCGGGAAAACACAGCAACTGGTCGATGATGACCGACAAAGGGAAAAATCTTTTATCGCCAGGAAAAACGCCGCGTACAAATTTGCAATTTCTTACATTTTTTGTGTGCACAATATGCGCAGCCCAAGAACACGGATTTTTGCTGATGTCGAGTGTTGCAAACCTTTCAAATTCGTATCGTTTGGGCGGAAACGAAGCGCCGCCGAGTATTTTGTCGGTATTTTTAGGAAAAACACTGTCTGAAGTTCTCAATTCTCTTGAAAATACAATAAGTACAAAGAAAATGACTCCCGATGAAAAAACAGATTTAAAATTAAATATTGTTGGTAAAATTCCTGAAATTATGCCCGATAATACCGACAGAAACCGCACATCGCCATTTGCTTTTACAGGAAACAGATTTGAATTTAGAGCCGTAGGTTCGTCGAGCAATCCTGCATCATCAATGATTGTTTTGAATGCAGCAGTTGCCCAACAATTAAACAGATTTTATGACGAAGTAGAAATATTCACAGGAAAAGGAATAAAAAAAGATGAGGCAATATTTCAGGTTTTGCGTAAATTTATAAAAGAATCACGAAACGTACTGTTCGATGGAAACGGCTACAGCCCCGAATGGCACAAAGAAGCGCAAAAACGCGGATTGAAAAATATAAATAACATTATCGAAGCATTTGGCGCATATTTGCTCGAAAGTTCGAGAGAACTTTTCAAACAATTCAATATACTTTCGGATAAAGAACTTGAAGCACGTTACGAAATTCTGAATGAAACCTATATGAAAAAAATACAGATAGAATCAAGAGTTTTGGGCGATTTGGCAATAAATCATATTATACCTACTGCCATTCAATATCAAAATATTCTGATAGAAAACGTCAGAGGACTGAAAGAATTTTACAGCGAAAATGAGTTTAAACAACTTGCCGAACCGCAATTAAGCACGCTTAAAGAAATATCGGTACATGTAAAGGAAATCCGCACACAGGTGGAAGATATGATTGAAGAACGTAAAAAAGCAAACGTAATCGAAAATTTTGTGGAAAAAGCAAAAGCCTATTCGGAAAAAGTAGCGCCGTATTTGAATTCGATTCGCTATCATATCGACAAGTTGGAACTTGAGGTTGACGATGCGATGTGGTCGCTGCCTAAATACAGAGAATTGTTGTTTTTGCATTAAGATAGATTTGTATATTTTTTTGTTCTACAGGCGGTTTTTTAATAATCTGCCTGTAGTTTTTTATTTGTTGCTGATACTCCAATTATTAAAAAATGGTTAAAGATATAATGATAAATGAAAAATGGTAAATCATTTACTATTTTATTATTTACAATTTACCATTTTTTTTCATTTTTCATTTTTTAATTGTTATACTTTTAATTTCCACTTTCATATCTTTATCCCTGTTTCTATTTTTTACCAACCACTTCTGAAACTCTTCATACGACAGTTCGCGAGGCAAAACAATTTCTCCTGTTTCTGTCGCTTCATTATCGTTTGCTTTTGTAAATTCATTGGGTGAAAAAATAATGTAAATGAAATTTTGTTCTACCGATTTTTCGCAAGTTAGTGTATATTCGTCAATCAAAGCAACGTTTTCACGGTCGGCATGTTGTTGTGAAAAAAATACATATTCCTTTCCTCCTCTGATTTTTGTTTTTCCCGAAGTATCTTTCATGTAAGGCAACAGACAAAAGGCTGTTGGCGCATCATCAATAAAATAAACGGCAAGATAACCATCAACAGGCGATTTAAAAAGGATGTACAAATTATCTCCATGTTTGAAATAATCGCTTTCGTACTTGCTTTCTGTGCCATTGCGGAGAATTTTCGCAGAAAAGTCAATACCTGCGCCTGTAATTTTGCGGGCTTTGCCGCATACCGATACCTTTACAATCAACATATCCTGCTCATACGAAACGTCGTAGATAGGCGTTTTTGTGTCTTCTATCCATTCGCCTTTCATTTCGCTGCCGCCCAAAGATAGAAAGCGAATGTCCGATTTTTCGTTTTCATTCTTCACTACGGTAGCATTGTTTATGGTTACGAGCGTTCCGAATTTTTCTGCCAATGCCTCCACTTTTGCTCGTTCCAAAGCGGTTTGCATTGCCTGTTCCAAAGTTACGTTTTTGGGTGCATAGTAAGTGTACTCTCCGCAAATATTCACCATTTTTTGGGCAAAAGCGCTTATGGAGAATATAAACACCAACAGAAGTAAATATAATTTACGTTGCATCTGAATTAATTTTAAATAGGCAGAGACGAAAAATTGCACGCCCCTGCCTGTAACAATACGACATTACCAGCCTAATGCTTGGTCTAACCGCTCGTGCAGTTTGTTACCTTTCTCTTCCAAATTCTGACGAATGGTTTTTTTTGTGATTTCTTTTGCCATATCCGAATTGTAGGCAATGCGTACCAATACTTCCTTGTTTTTGCCGCTTTTTGTACGATATACCTCAACTATTGGAACCACTTGCCCCATGCTTTGCACAATAGCGTTTGTGCTAGCTATGAGGCTTTCAGTAATAGAAACAGCATCCTCATTAGCTAACTGTTTGTTGGCAACGGTGTTTTCAATGAAAGCGTGGATTTCGGTTTGAACTTGTTCTGCAATGGTTTGTTTTGACAGTTCAATTGCCTGCATTTTTGCAGCATCGTAATGTGAACCTACAGACATAGCTTCGCCCATTATGTATTTGGGACGCAACTGTTCATCGTATTCATATTGCATTTTATACGATTTATCCAATTGCTTTTCGATGGGTAAAGCGCCGGGCGTTTTCATCCAGCCTTCTTTCTTTAATTGCTTTGCTTCCTTTCGAGCCTCTTTGCTTGCTTTGGCTTCCAATTCCGATTTTGACAATTTACTGATTGCCTTTCTTTCCTTGATAATCTCTTTCTGCGTCTGAGCAAAAGAAAAAGACATTGCTGCAAGGAATACAGCTCCAATGACTACGATTTTTTTCATGACATTTTTATTTAAATTTAATTAATTTTTCCCTACTCGTAGGCTTTTCGGGTTCCGCCTTATTTTTATTGTAATTCATTATTTACTATTTTATTTTTTATAAAGTTGAAAGTGATTTGTTCGCTCCCGCTCGTTTCCTAACGAGTGGGAGCATGGGAATGTATAATTAAGTAATTATTTTCTATTTCCATTGATTTGATGGGCGTGGCTTTACGCTTAGTGCTACTCGAATACATATAATCAGTAGTATCCCAATACTCATAATTAGACAAAAGTTTTAACAACGCAGCCAAATACGCAGCCCCTAACGACACTTGTAATGATTGTGGCTCACACTCTACCTGAATTTTAATTCTATCTTCTTGCGAATTCGTAGCCGATGGGCTGCTTACCGAACTATTAATTGTTGGGCTATAAGTATATCTTTTGTTTCCTATATCAAAATATTCCACTTTATTTTCGCTATCTGCTAATCTTATTATTCCACTTATATTTAATTCATTTTCTCGCCCAACTTTGTGCATCTGTTCTCCATAAACGGAAAAATGTTTGTTGTCATCTTCCAGAAAGTATTCCGAAACGACGGTGTATTCAACAACTTCTCTGGTTAAGGAGTCTTGTCTGTAATTCATGTGATCACTAAATAGAATTTTCACTTGACTATTCACAGGTTCTGACACATTACACAAGGCAACAAATACCTCGCCGTACTTGTTTTTGGTTATCCTGCTAACCTGATATTGTTCAGGCAAATATAATGGCAAAGTAAGATGTACTTCGCTCTTTGTCTGGTAATCATTAGAGACATATCTAAATTCCGCTGTGATGTCGTGTTGCGCCATATATGAGAGCAATGCCGTATAGATGGCTTGTGATTCTGCAAAGGCGTCATCTTCTAATGGAAAAGATACGCCTACATATTCGCCTGCCTGCGGTTGCAAAAACCAGTCTGGAACTTCGTCTATTTGTGATATTTGCCTCACGGTTAATTCATCTTTCAACATTTTTATACTATCACTGTCATCAGCGCTTAGCAATGATATAAATCCCCATTTGCCGTTTTGTTCTGCAGCCGCCAAGCCTTCGGAAAAATTATCAGCATCATCAAACTGTGGCAGAATAATCCATTTCCCTGATTTGTCTATAAATCCCCATTTATCGTTTTGATATGCACTCGCCAAGCCTTCGGAAAAATCCATCATATCGTCAAGCTGCGTCTGAATAATCCTTTTCCCTGATTTGTCTATAAATCCCCATTTGTCGTTTTGTTTTGCACGAGCCAAGCCTTTGGAAAAATTCATAGCAGCGCTAAACTGCGGCAGAATAATCCATTTTCCTGTTTTGTCTATAAATCCATATTTGCCGTTTTGGTTTACAAGAGCCAAGCCTTCGGAGAATTCACCTGCAGAGACAAACTGCGGCTTAATAATCCATTTCCCTGTTTTGTCTATAAATCCATATTTCCAGTCTTTTTTATTTTTAACGTATGCCAAGCCTTCGGAAAAATTACTAGCAGCGCTAAACTGCGGCTGAATAATCCATTTCCCAGTTTTGTCTATAAATCCCAATTTCCCGTTTTGATATGCACGAGCCAAGCCTTCGGAGAAGGAAGATACCCATTCAAACTTCGGCAGAATAATCCATTTTCCTGTTTTGTCTATAAATCCATATTTGCCGTTTTGTTCTGCAAGAGCCAAGCCTTCAGAAAAACCTTTTACATTATCAAATTGCGGCTGAATAATCCATTTTCCTGTTTTGTCTATAAATCCATATTTGCCGTTTTGTTCTGCACGAGCCAAGCCTTCTGAGAAATTTTCTACTTTTTCAAACTGCGGCTCAATAGCCCATTTCCATACGGGAATGTCTTTTTTCTGCGTTTGTGCCGTTACGCTTATGTTTGCCGCAAGCAGGCAAATTGTTAAGAGTAATATTGTTTTTTTCATACCTTTTTTATTTTGTTGATTTGTATGTTTGTTTGTTTGTTGATTTGTTTGTTGATTTGTATGTTTGTATGTTTGTTTGTTTCGCTCCCGCTCGTTAGAAAACCACCCCGTCCTGCGGACACCCCTCCACAGAGGGGAATTTCATTAACCATTGTATCATTATATAATTTTTCATTCCCTGCTCCCGCTCGTTTCCTAACGAGTGGGAAGTGGTGTTGCGTTTTCAACGCGCTCATACCCTTTGCAACGTTACAAACGTTTTGCCATT
>JAISPX010000139.1 GCA_031274595.1 Prevotellaceae bacterium
AACCGCTTCCCGTTTTATATGAAATATCGCTTACAAAGGTAATGTTCAGCGGCAAATAAACGGTTGTCCATGCGTTAACATCGTAGTCGCGTATATTCTGGTCGTTTTGCGATGCCAGCAACTCTTGAGGTTTTTTATACTCTTCCTGTGCTGCCTTATCTGCTTTCGGATAACTTTGACGAGGCATTTTTTTACGCCAGCCATGACGTTTGAACATGTCCCAAATATAGTCATCGGATAACGATTTTCCTAATTTTTCCTCTACGATAACTTTTATATCTTTATAGATAAGTATGTTGCCTAACAAGGATTGTTGTTCTACGCTTTTAAGTATTTGTGCTTCTTCATCAAGTGTCATCAGGCAACAAACTTCCCTGCGACCTTCCCAATTATCGTACGTCCGCCATGTTAATCCATACCTATTATGCTTTTGTATAATGCTGTATATACTTATGTTTACTCACACTAAATGTTTTGGCTATTTATTCTGTCTTTTTTCCATAATTTGTTTGTACGGCATAAATAATTTGTCAATCACGGAAGATCCGAAACGATATTTGTGATTTCAAGTGTTTTAACAACGCTTTGTCATCTAAATGACCTACTGTTTTTAATATTTTCTTTTTCATTGCAGAATTACAAAATAGAAAACAAATGTCAAAATATATTTTAATATTATTAGTGGCGGGGTAGTATTAATATTAAACAATAACAAAATAAAAGAACGAGACTAATAATCCCGTTCTTTCACCAACAATAAAAATATAAATTAAGAGTTACCTAATTTTAGAAAAATTTAGGTCGTAAATCTTTTAATTTTGCCGCTTTTATTAGAATATCATAAAATGATTTGCTTGCCGATGCTCTGGTAATGCGATTTTTTTCTAATTCTTCCGTATAACCTTCATCAACTCTTTTTGTTGTAACCGTGTAAGCATAAACGCCCATGTCGCCGGCAACGGGTCCGTACAGTTTATTTTCTTCGCTGCCGCTTACTGCTGCCGCCAATTTTGGTTCAACTCCCAAGCCTGAAATATACATTGAACCGAAATTTGTTCCTTCAACCGATTGCTTAATATCAACTTCAAGTTTTGCGGCAAGTTCTTCGAGAGTTGTAATTCCGTTTATTGCTTCTTTCATTTTTTCGGATGCTGCCTGATGTTCTTTTTCCAATCTCAATATTGCTTCAATACCGGGTTTTTCTTCCTGAACGGGTGAAAAACCATTTTCTTTTATTCTTGTAACAGCCGCAATCACAAGTTGCTGTCTGTTGTCAATTTCAATTATATCCGAAACATCGTTAAGGTTTGCATTGTAAATCCAACGTACCAATTCGCGTGCGCCATTATAAGTTCCGAATTGTGTTGCTGCGCGTTGCACCTGATTTTCTTTTTTCTGTTCAATACCTTTTTCCTGTAAATGTGCAATAAATTTATCATATTTTTTTTCGCTTGCAAGTATTATATCGTTAGCCATTGCATAAATGTTGTTGAGTGTTGTTTTGCTTGGCAAAATTTCGCGTTCGATGGTTGCAAGTTGCACTTTTTTTATTTCTTTTCCTCGTTCTGTTACCTGCAAAATGTGGAATCCGAATTGAGTTTCAACCAGCATAATTTTTCCTGCAGGTTGGAAAAAACATGAATCGTTGAACGGCTGAACCATTGCTCCATCTGCAAACCATCCAAGATCGCCGCCGCTTTGTGCCGAGCCGTCTGCGCTGTTTGTCAGTGCAACAATCGGAAACAGCGATGGATTTTCTTTTACCACATTAAGCAAACTGTCGGCTTTATGTCTTGCAGCATCATAACTTTCTTGTGTTTGCTCATAACGTATAAGAATATGACGAGCGTGAACCGAATCGGGTAAATTTTTAATATCGCTTATGCGTATTGTTTTGTATGAATAATTATCGAGATAAACTGGAAATATATCTTCTTTTGTTGCCGAAAATGCAAATTCCGCAATATCTGAACTCAATTCTTCTTTTTTGTAATATTTTGCCGCTGGCGCTACATCCGAGTTTGCTATTGCAAATTGACGAGCATCCGGAGTTTTTGCAAAATCGGCGGCTATGGCTTCCATTTTTTCTTTTGCTCTTTCAAAATCTTCTTCGGATGGAAGAATAGAAAAAACGACATACTCAACATCGCGTGATTCTGTTTGTTCAAAACGATTTTTATTTTCTTCGTAATATTGTTTGATTTCTTTGTCGGTTACAACAATCGAACTGTCGCGTTCTGCACTGTAATTTTGTACTATATAATTAAATTCAACATTTATGGAACGGTCGGCAACTCCGCTTTTTATTTGCAAACCGTTCACATATTCCGATTTGCTAATCAATGTGTTGTATTTCTCAAATTTTCTGTTTTTTATTATCTCATCTTCAAGATAATTTATCAGCACTTGTCTTTCGGGATTGCCATCTGCATTTGCCCAGAAAAAATTAATATTTTCCCAATTCGGTTGCCCTGTATTCGGGTCGGCAAAAAGATTTACAATGATAGGCGAGAGATTATTACCTTTTGCCAAATCAATAAGTTCGACATTCGAAATTCCCAAACCTATTTTATCGTATTCTTTTTCAAAAATATTTTTGTTAATAAACGAAAACCATGCATTTTGTTTTGCTCTTTCCGCCGATTCGTCATTTTGCTGACTTTGGTAAAGAATTTGGTCTACCTGCGTGTAATAGTCCATTCTATTGGAATAATCCTGCGCCGAAATTACTATGCCGTTCATTTCTCCGACATCATTTCTTGATGAAAACATATCACTAACCCGCATCAAATCACTTGGACTAATGATAAACGATAGAAGCGCTACACTGATAATGATTATTATCAGCCAACCCGCTTTTGTTCTAATTTGCTCTAAAACAGCCATTTCCTTTTATTTTTTCAAATTATTTTATAAAAATTCATATTTTTGGGATTGCAAAGGTAAAAATAATTTGTGATGTGCAAATTATATATGTTGAAAATATTTACATAAACTTTTGAATATTATTATTATTTTTGCGCACGACAAATATATTTTATAGTTAAATTTTTTTGTAATGAATGTTTTATTATTAGGTTCGGGAGGAAGAGAACATGCTTTTGCATGGAAAATTGCTCAAAGTAAAAAGTTAAAAAAATTGTATATTGCGCCCGGAAATCCGGGAACGGCGATATTGGGTGAGAATGTGAATATAGGCATAAATGATTTTGAAGAAATACGAAAATTTTGTGTCGAAAAAAAGATAAACATGGTTATTGTTGGTCCCGAAGAACCTTTGGTAAACGGTATTTTTGATTTTTTTGTAAACATTGAACAAATAAAAAATATTGCAGTAATAGGAGCGTCAAAAACAGGAGCGATGCTCGAAGGCAGCAAAGATTTTGCAAAAGAATTTATGCAAAAACACAATATTCCCACAGCCCGCTATAAAACATTTACGCTTGCAAATATCAACAAAGGTTTTGAATTTCTCGAAACGCTCAGAGCGCCTTACGTTCTTAAAGCAGATGGACTTGCGGCAGGCAAAGGAGTTGTAATTTGTGAAAATATCAATAATGCAAAAGCAACTCTTACCGAAATGCTTAACGGAAAATTTGGCGCAGCAAGTCAAAAAGTTGTTATCGAAGAATTTTTGAACGGCATTGAAGTTTCGATGTTCGTTTTGACAGATGGAATTTCATACAAACTGTTGCCCGAAGCCAAAGATTACAAACGAATAGGCGACTGCGATAAAGGAGCAAACACAGGCGGAATGGGAGCGGTGTCGCCTGTATGTTTTGTTGATGATGAGTTTAAACAAAAAGTTTGTTCACGAATTATCGAACCTACAATTGCAGGTTTACAAGCCGAAAAAATAAATTATCAGGGATTTATTTTCTTGGGATTGATGAACAATTGCGGAGAACCTTATGTGATAGAATACAACATACGAATGGGAGACCCTGAAACAGAAGTTGTTTTTCCACGTATTGATGCCGATTTGCTTGATTTGCTGGAAGGAGTTGCAACAAAAACTCTTAACAGCAGAAAAAACAAAACGCATGATGAAACGGCAGTTACAGTGATTTGCGCTTCGGGAGGATATCCCGATTCGTACAAAAAAGGAATTGAAATATCAGGAATTGAAAATGTTGATGAAAGTATGGTTTTTCAGGCAGGAACAACTATTTGCAACGATAAACTTCAAACTTCGGGAGGCAGAGTTTTGGCAGTAACATCGCTTGCCGATACAATTGAAAATGCTTTGAAAAAATCATACGAAAGCATAGCAAAAATTAAATTTCAAGATATGTATTTTCGCAAAGATATTGGACAGGATATATTGAATTACAAAAAATGATTCTCGACTTTTTTCAACATCGCGACATAAAACGTTTTGTTTTTATTTTATTTTGCATTACAATATTGTTTTGGCAAAAAATAATTGTTTTTCACGAAATTATTTCGCCACAGCCGATTATTCCTGCTGATAAAATTTTAAACTCGTTTACAGGCTCAAATATTTATTTGCTGGCATTTGCAAAAGTCTTGCTGTTGCTGATATGTTCGTATGCCTTTATCATTATACTTTCGGTGCATAATGTCTTGCCCAACAGAAAATATCTTGCCGTAGTATTGTTTTTATCGGTTGTAAGTGTTTTCATAGACGGTCAAAATATTGTTAATAATCTGTTTGCATTGTTTTTTCATTTATTTGCATTTTACAATCTTTTTAGCACATATCGCAGCGACAATGTAAAATCTCATGTTTTTATCGCCGCATTTTTGACAGGTATTTCAATCATGTTTTCTTTTCCGTTTGTTGTGGCAATTATAAATTTGCTAACAGCGCTTTTAATTTTTGGCATAATAACAAGACGAACCATAATATCTGTGATTTTGGGATTAATTACGCCTTTTGTATTTTTGCTTTACTTTTTCCGACTTGCATATCATGATGTAAGTTCAATGTTGCATGCCATCAAAAATAATTTTGACAATTTATTTTTCATTACATTTGATTTTGATGATTTTACTCCGTTTTTCATGGGATTTGTTTTTCTTGTAACCTGTTTTTCCATACTTAAAATAAGTAACAGCAAACACACTAAAAGCGTACAAAAAATGACAGATCAAATATTTTATTTTACAGTCATTACATCTGCTTTTATCACAATTTTTGTATCGGGTCTGAAACCATACGGCATTATGTTCTTTGGCATTTCGGCGGCATATTTAATAACAAGATTTTCGCAACTTGTAAGACGCGAAAGAATTGCTGAAATAATTGTTTTTATGATACTAATTGCCGCTATTGTTTACAATAATTATACGCTTTTATTTTAATCTTGAAATTTGATACTAAACCGCTTTTAACTCGCATCAAAATACCTTGCGTTTTTGTTTGCAAGATATAATCCGCAAACCGAAGATGCAGGCGACATGGCAAAAGTATCGGTCAGAGTTATTTCCGTATTTTTTTCTGCATCGAGCAAAGCAAATATTTTCTCCTTCTCGCTGTGATTGGGATACACAGGGTAGCCGACAGCAGGACGAATTCCTTTGTGATTAAATTTCCATAAATCATTGCGAACTTTATTGTGCAGCCATTCCGACAATGCTTCGGCTAATCTGTCGGTTAATACTTTCAGCAGAATTGCATTATATTCATCTCCGTTATGCATAAATTTTTCGGCAAGTTTGTTTGCTCCTATTCCTGCTGTGGCTGCAAAACATCCTATATAATCGCACAATCCCGAATCTATCGGAGCGACAAAATCGGCAAGGCTCAAATTATTTTCGCCTTTCGGTTTTTGTAATGTGGAACGGGATGTATATAAGCGGCAGATTTCTTTATTTTTTTTTGCATCGTCAAATATAATTATTTCTTCGTTATCAGAATTTGCCGCAAAAATCCCGATAACTGCTTTTGCCGTAATGCTATTGTCTGCAACAATATTTTGTAACAATTTTTCGGCATCGTTTTGCAGTCTTTCGTGTTCTTCCTTGTTGTTTTTCAAACCGAATGCACGATACAGTTCCTTTTGGTTTATAAGCGGAATTATATCATTAAGCGAAACATTTTCAAAGATATTTACGCCCAGAAATTCAGGAGTAAAAATTTGTTCGTTGTGCCAGTTTAATTGCAATTTATTTTTTCGCGCTTCGTAAATGCTGATGCGTATTTTGGATTTTTGTTCGTTTTCGTATTTTTGTTTCAGATCGTTATATTCGGTATTCAGATTTTTCAGATAATTGTTTTTATGTTCGGGCGATAAGATATTTTTTATCACATCTACGCTTCTCGAAGCATCTTTTACGTAAACAACTCCTTCATCGTATTTTGCAGCAATAGCAACGGCTGTATGCAATTTACTTGTTGCCGCTCCGCCGATTAAAATAGGAATTTTCAGGTTTCTGGTTTTTGCTTCCTCAACTACGCGAATCATTTCGTCAAGCGATGGAGTTATCAATCCGCAAAGTCCTATCACATCTGCATTTTCGCGAATTGCTGTATCAATAATTTGTGTTGCGGGAACCATCACTCCCAAATCAACAATTTCGCAGCCGCTGCATGATAATACAATACTTACAATGTTTTTGCCTATATCGTGTACATCTCCTTTTACGGTTGCGAGTAAAACTTTTTTTGTGTTCTGTTTGTTGGGATTTTTTAATTTTTCCTGTTCTATCAAAGGTTGCAGATACTCAACGGCTTTTTTCATCACTCGGGCGCTTTTTATCACCTGAGGCAAAAACATTTTCCCTTCGCTAAACAAATCGCCGACTTGGTTCATCGCCTGCATCAACGGCTCTTCTATAATTTGTATCGGCGAATTGTATTGTTGCAAAAGCTTGTCTATAATTTCTTCGATTTTATCGGAAATACCTTTTACAAGGGCAAATTTCAACTGTTCATCAACTGATAAATTATTGTCGTTCAAATGTATATTTTCATCGTTTTTTACAACATTTTTCGCTACATTTTTTTCACTGTATTCCAAAAGTCGTTCAGTTGCATCGTTGCGTTTATTCAAAACAACATCTTCAACCAGATTTAACAGTTGCTGATTTATTTCGCTATATATCAACTGCATTGCAGGATTTACAATTCCCATATCCATTCCTGCCGCTATGGCATGATAAAGAAAAACCGAATGAATTGCCTCTCGAATAGTATCGTTTCCTCGATAAGCAAACGACAAATTACTAATGCCTCCGCTCACTTTAACATGCGGAAGATTTTGTTTTATCCATGAACAGCAGCGGATAAAATCAACCGCATACGAATTATGTTCTTCTATTCCTGTTGATATTGCAAGAATATTCGGGTCAATAATTATATCCTGCGGCGGAAAATTTATTTTTTCTGTCAATAAACGATATGCCCGCGATGCTATTTTAATTTTTTTGTCAAAGGTATCAGCCTGACCTTGCTCGTCGAACAGCATTACAACTACCGCCGCTCCAAACTTTTTAATATATTCGGCTTTATCCAGAAAAGCGGTTTCGCCGTCTTTGAGGTTTATTGAATTAACTATGGATTTTCCTTGCGTACATTTTAATCCTGTTTTTATAACTTCCCATTTTGAAGAATCAATCATAACAGGGACTTTGGCTGTATTTGGGTCGGATGCCAGCATATTCAAAAATTCACGCATGGCTTTTTGAGAATCAATCATGGCATCGTCCATACAAATATCAATAATTTGCGCTCCATCTTCAACTTGCTGACGCGCAACGGATATTGCTTCTTCAAATTTTTGTTCTTTTATCAACCGTGCAAATTTTTTTGAGCCTGCAACATTTGTGCGTTCGCCGATATTTACAAAATTATTTTCGCTCGATGCTTTTACAACTTCCAATCCGCTGAAAACCGTAACATTATTTTGTTTCATAGGTTTTCGCGGTTGATATTTATCAACTTTTTCCGCTATTTGTCTGATATGTTCAGGCGTTGTTCCGCAGCATCCGCCAATAATATTTACCCAATTGTTTTTCAGTATCAATTCCACATCGGTTGCCATATCTTCGGGCGAAAGAGAATATTTCCCGAACTGGTCGGGAAGTCCTGCATTCGGATATACGCATATATTAAAAGATGAAATATTCGACAGTTCCTGAATATGAGGCATCATTTGTTTTGAGCCGAATCCGCAGTTCAATCCAATGCTAAACAAATTCATGCTTGAAAAGGTATTATAGAAGGCTTCCAAAGTTTGTCCCGACAAGGTTCTTCCGCTTGTATCGCTAAGCGTTACCGAAATCATCACGGGAATTTCAATGGATTTTTGTTTGAAGCAATCCTGTATTGCAATAAGCGCAGTTTTGGCATTGAGCGTATCAAAAATAGTTTCAATCAAAAGAGCATCAACTTTACCATCAATCAACCCCCGTACTTGTTCAAAATATGCTTCATACAATGCATCAAACGTTAAGTTGCGGTAAGCAGGATTTTCGACATCCGGCGACATCGAAAGCGACTTGTTTGTAGGACCAATAGAACCTGCGACAAAACGCGGTTTTTCGTTTGTGGAAAATTCGTCTGCAGCCTTACGCGCAAGCGATGCTGCCTGACAGTTGAGTTCATAAACCAATGCTTCCAATTTATAATCGGAAAGCGAAATTGCATTGGCATTGAGCGAATTTGTTTCGATAATATCAGCGCCTGCAGCAAGATAATCTCTGTGAATATTAAGAATAGCCTGAGGTTGCGTGAGCACAAGAATATCGGAATTGCCTTTCATTTCAATATCCGATGTTGCAAACAGCGAGCCGCGATAATCTTTTTCTTCAAAAGCATATTTTTGAATCATTGTGCCCATTGCGCCATCAAGCACGAGAATTCTTTCTTTTATAAGTTGTGTTAATTTTTTATTCATGCTACAATATTAAAGAGCGCAAAGTTACAAAAATAGTTAGAATATCAAACCGCTAATAAGAAATGGTTAATGATAAATAAAATCTCTCCTTTACAAGGCGAAACAAATAGAACATAATAACTGTATTAGCCTGCCGAAATAAAAAAGACAAGGTGTGCGAGAACCTTGTCTCAATAGTTTCTTTGCTATTTATTATTACTCAAAAAACAATTTTGGGAAAATGGGATTACCGCTATTCCAGTTGCCGAGCGATTTCCAGTATTTGCCGCTGCCGCTGCCATCTCCTATACCCCATTCTGCGTTTTCTGCATCAGAGGGCCACGCGCTTGCGCTAAACGGAGTTGCATCGGTGTTTGAACCTTGGTTGCCAATACCATAGTTGGCATCATCTCCTGTTACATCTTTCCAATAGCAGGCTGTAACGTTTGCGTTATTATCTCCTATTACTCCGCCCACATTGCTACTCCCTACTAAAGAACCTGTATTGTAGCAGGCTGTAATATTAGCATTGTTAAGTCCGCATACGCCGCCGACATTACCACCACCAGCCGACACAGAACCCGTATTATAACATACTGTGATAATATTACTATTATGTCCACATATTCCACCTGCATAATTATTACTTGCTAACACCGCTCCCATATTGTAACAGGCGGTGATATTACCGGAAGTAGTATTGAATCCTGATATTCCACCAGCATAATTCTGCCCCGACACAGAACCTGTATTATAACATGCCCAAATTCTTCCATCATAGTTATATCCGCAGACTCCTCCTACCTGATTATTTGTACCTGACACTGTACCTGTGTAATAGCAGTTTGATATAACTCCTACATTTAATCCGCAGACTCCTCCTACCTGATTATTTGTACCTGACACAGAGCAGGCGCTATAGCAACGATTGATAGTCCCTGTAGCATTAAATCCACAGACACTACCGACACCCCCACTTCCCGATACAGAGCCTGAAATAATATGAACATTATATATTTCATTATGGCTATAAAAAGAGGCATTAGCATTGGCTCCAAACAAGCCAACATAACCACCACCTGTTATCTTTAAGTTTGCTAATGTATAAATATCGCCATTAAATGTGCCTTCAAAATATCTCTGATAAGCGCCTATCGGCGTCCATTCTTCGTTCATTAGGTCAAGGTCTGCTTCCTGCTTGTAAATACCTTGTAAAGCATAATTTATCAACTGAAATTCGGCATACGAGCCTATAGGAACAGTATCGTTTACGGCATCGCGAAAAGCAAAACCTGCGCCGCTTACCTTGAATGTAAGGTCGGTGTCGGCTTTGCGCCCAATCAATATTGGCGTACCGCCTGCAAGCGTAATGCTTTTTATTATTTTATCACTCTTTGTTATGTGAAAATAACCGTCATTATGTCTTGTAAGATTTTCGGGACTGCCTGCGGTGTAAGCTAAGGTAACAGTATTATCTGCATATTGCAGTAAAGTAAGTTTAAGATAAGTTCTTAAAGCATCATTAACCGTTACCTCACATGTTGCCGTATTTCCGCCATCCTGCGTTGTTACGGTAATGGTAGCCGTGCCGTCGGCTACGGCGGTAACTTCGCCTTGAGCGTTTACAGAGGCAATGTATTCATTGCTGCTGCTCCATGTCAGTTTTTTGTTTGTTGCATCAGCGGGATTAACCGTTGCAACAAGGGTTTCTTTTGCTCCTGTTGCAAGCGTAAGCGTGGTTTTGTTGAGTTCAACTCCTGTAACGTTTACAGGAATAATATCATCCTTGCTGCACGAGGCAACCAGCATTAGCAGCGCAAGGGCTGCAATCATTTTAATTCTCTTTGTCATTTCTTTAATTTTTAAAATTTTTACGAATTAGGTAATTCCTGTTCGTTTTTTTCGTTTTTGCGACCTTGCCGCTGTGCCACAATATCATTATAGCGTTTGATAAAAGCATTGAGTTCGTCCACAAATGAAGCGTATGCAGTTGCTCCGTTCACCAATATCAGGGCTTCAATGCGGTCGGTAATTTTGCGGTAAACATCCATTGTTTGCGCACGCACATCTATCATACGAAGTTTTGGACGTTCGGCAAGTTCGATGTTGCGCTGCTTTACAAGCGTTTCGTAGGCGTTGTTGTTTTGTTCGAGTTCCTGCACCCAGTCGCCCACAGCGAGCAGTTGTACCTGTTGGGCATATTTGCCGTTCAGTTCTTGCAAAAGGTTGTAAATGCCTGCTGTTTCTTCGTTTGATGGCTTTTGCGCGAGGTTGCCGAAATGGTCAAAAACAATTTTCAATTCATCTGCCGCTTGCTGTTTGTCGGCATTGAAGTGGCGCGTGTACGATGCCACAGCCTCAACAAGTCCGCGAAAAGTAGCATCGCGTTTTTGGTCGGCATCCTGCATTTTAGCCGTTTCGGGGCTTTTGCGGATAATTTCTGCCGCAACATCGGCATCGGCATAACAATCTAAAAACAGTGTAAAAAGTTCGGTAATACCGAGCGTTTCGGGAGTCGATTTCTGCACCAAATCCTTAAATTCGGTCATCAGTTGAAACCATTCTTCATTTCGAAGATTTCTTAAATTAATTTTTGAGATTTTCATAACATCAATATTTTATTAATTAGTAAAACATATATTATTTATACTTTCCCCACTTCGGGAAAGCGTATCCAAGGGCAAAAATATACTTTCCCCACTTCGGGAAAGCGTATCCAAGGGCAAAAATATACTTTCCCCACTTCGGGAAAGCGTATTCAAGGGCAAAAATATACTTTCCCCACTTCGGGAAAGCGCATTCAAGGGCAAAAATATACTTTCCCCACTTCGGGAAAGCGTCGTTACCGAATAAAACATGTTTTTCAAATATTCGGAAAAACCATTATATATATTTTTGCACTTCATTCACGATTAAATTTTTGTATAATAATATCGCAAAATTATAAAATAATTTTAAAAGTTCGTAAAGTTTTCTCAAATTTTCAGTGTTGCATGTTTGTTGATTTGTGTATTTTGCTCACACTCGTTAGGAAACGAGTAGGGGCAGTCTAAACACTTTGCATTGCGACCTGCATCAATGATGTCAGTCGGAAAACACTTTGAACTGCGACCTGCATCAATGATGTCAGTCGGAAAACGCTTTGAACTGCGACCTGCATCAATGATGTCAGTCGGAAAACGCTTTGCACTGCGACCTGCATCAATGATGTCTGTCGGAAAACACTTTGCATTGCGACCTGCATCAATGATGTCAGTCGGAAAACACTTTGCATTGCGATTTTTTTGATTTCTATGATTAAAATGATTCTTCATTCTTCATTTAATAAAACCACCCCCTGCCCCCTCCACAGAGGGGAATTTTGTTTGTTCGTCATTCTGACGAAAGTCAGAATCCCATTATTCAGGGGGATTCTTGGCAAGCCAAGCGAACAAGCGGGGATTGCGGGTCAAGCCCGCAATGACTGCGTTGTATTTATCATTAACCATTATATCATTTACCATTATTTTTCATTCTTCATTTTTCATTTTTCATTTTTCATTTCTTCATGTCGTGCGGGTCAACGTATGTTTTTCTATTGACGTTTTGTGCTCCGCACTTTTGCTGTTGTTGTTTTCTTTGCTACTGAGGTTACTTGAATAAATAAGGTTTTTTTAATTATTTTATCATTAACCATTATTTTTTCATTTTTCACTCTTCATTTTTCATTATATCATTACTCTTGCTTCGTTTTTTGCGTTCCAGATTTGCGGGTTCAAGCGACAATCCGTTGCCGTTCAAAAGTCCTGCAACGCCTTCTTTTGTTTTGCCTTCGCAATCGGCGCAATGACATTCTTCCTGATAATTTGCAGGCTCGGTGTAGGTTGTTATAACTCCTTCAAAATTACGCAGCACTATTTTGTGCGGACTTTGCGAAATGATGTATGTAGGCATTACAGGCGTTTTTCCGCCTCCGCCCGGAGCATCAACCACAAACGTGGGCACGGCGTATCCCGAAGTGTGTCCGCGAAGATTTTCGATAATTTCAATGCCTTTTGAAACAGGCGTGCGAAAATGTTCCAGTCCCATCGATAAATCGCATTGATATATATAATACGGACGCACGCGGATTTTCACAAGGTTATGAACCAACTTTTTCATTACATCCACGCAATCGTTAACCCCGCGCAAAAGCACTGTTTGATTTCCGAGCGGGATTCCTGCATTTGCCATTCGTGCGCAGGCGGCTATTGATTCGGCGGTGATTTCCTGCGAGTGATTAAAATGAGTATTTATCCAAACAGGATGATACTTCTTTATCATATTCACAAAGTCATCGGTAATTCGTTGCGGGCAAACCACAGGAGTGCGCGTTCCAAGCCTGATGATTTCCACATGCGGAATTTCGCGCAGGCGTTTAATAATGTATTCCAGTCGGTCGTCGCTAATCATAAGCGCATCGCCGCCCGAAAGCAAAACATCTCGTACCTGCGGCGTTTGCGCGATATAATCAAGCGCTTTTTCGATATTATCTTTTGGCGAAGCCGCATCGCGCTGCCCTGCAAAACGCCGCCGCGTACAATGACGACAATACATCGAACACATATCGGTAATGAGAAACAATACGCGGTCGGGATAGCGATGCGTAAGTCCCGGCACAGGCGAGTCTTCGTCTTCGTGCAGCGGGTCGAGCAAATCGGCAGCCGATTTATGCGTTTCTGCGGCAGTAGGAATTGCCTGTTTTCGCACCGGACAGTGAGGATTGTCGGTATCAATCAAACTTAAATAATATGGAGTAATAGCCATGCGTAATGTTTCGAGCGACTTTGCAACTCCATCTTCTTCTTCTTTTGTAAGGCTTATATATTCTTTAAGTTGGTCAAGAGTTTCAATACGATTTTGTACTTGCCAACGCCAATCGTTCCACTGTTCGTCGGTAACGTTTGGGAACATTTTTTTTCTGTTTTGGTTATTCATTTTTATTAAAATTGATGATTTGTTTATTTGATGATTTGTTTATTTATTTCACATAAAGTTGTTCAAAAAGTTCGGCAATTTAAATCGCCGTTGTACCAAAATAACACAATTTTTTCATTTTTTCCATTCAATATGTCCATTAACGCCAAATTCTTCAAAAACATTCAAAATTGCTTCAAAAAATTGTTTGTTCTTTGTATCTCCAATTTGTTTTGAAAGTTCATAAAAATTTATAAACATTTTTTTACCTGTTTCTGTTTGATTATAATTTTTCTTTTTAAAATTACATTGAGAACATAATACTTCTCCATTTTCAATCGTTGCTTTTCCACCCCTATCTTTTGCTATAATATGGTCAATTTGTAATTCAACTCCATCTTTTTTGGTTTTCCCACATCGAACACATTTATAACCATCTCTTTTCAAAATTGTCTTTTTCTGTGCAGGAGTAAAGTCCTCCAATTTTTTATTTTGTACTAAATTCGGGTCATAACGATAAACTCCTTTTGCAATTTTTACCAAAAATCCTTTTTGCGACAGGCTACGGATTGCTCTGTCGGGGTCTCGAAAAACCTCGCCTGTTCGTTTTTTCCACTCTGCAACTACCCAATCTACGACTTCGGGGTGTTCAATGTTCCTATTTGGATTTTTTGTAAAAAATCCTTTTACCAAATCCATTTGTGAAATCTTCTTTTCCATTATTTTAGATATTTAAAGTACCTGTTTCTTGTAAAATTCTATTTTTTGCTAATTCGCAATAATTCTTGTCAAGTTCTGTTCCAATTGCTTTTCTTCCTAAATTTTGCGCCACTAAAAGTGTTGTTCCACTTCCTGTAAATGGGTCGAAAACCAAATCGTTTACATAACTGAACATTTTTATACAGCGATACGGTAAATCTTTTGGGAATGGCGCAGGGTGTCCAATTCGTTTTTTACTCTCACCATTGAAAACCCAAACTCCTTGTGTCCAATCCTTAAATTCGTCGCCTGTTACATCAGATATTTTCGTACCATTTGTTTTTTTCCATTCATCTTTATATAGAATAACAATAAGTTCTACAGGTGCAATTACCACAGGTGCAGAAGCAGATTTCCAACTCCCCCAAGCAGTACGGCGTGAAATATTTCCCTCGTTCCAAACAATAGTAGATTTATATTTCCAACCAACTTTTTGTGCAATTTGTGTTAAATCAGCCCCGACCGACTTATTCCCATTTTTATTTTTATCTAATGGAATGTTTAGACAAAATCTTGCCTGTGAATTACTCCACTTATAGCAATTACGCATCCATTTTTCCGAAAAATCAAGATATTGTTCATAATTCAATTCATCATCATTTGAATTATATTCAATTCCAACATTATATGGTGGCGATGTTACAATCAGATCAATAAATTCCTTATCAAAAAGATTTTCCTCTAAAATATCATCGTTTAGAAGCAATGCGTTTTTATGTCTAAAATATTCTTTCATCTTATATTCTATTTTTTTATTTTTATAATTTATAGCGACAAATATGCATAAAATTTTTCAATTAAACACGGCTGGATAAATTTTTATTAAAAACCATAGCGAAAAGTTACTGTTTTTCTTATTTCTCAAATTCACTTTATTGCCGTTTTTTATTCCTGCTATTTAACCTATACTTCATATTCTATGAATAAATCATTTCATTTCACATAAAGTTGTTCAAAAAGTTCGCGTATTTCTTTGGATTCTCTTATTATGTTCAAAGTTAATTCCGCATGACCTCGCGCATATCCGTTTCCGACAATCAGATTTATATCTTTGCCTACGCCTTCGGCGCCCAGCGCTGCTTTGGTAAAACTTGTAGCCATCGAAAAGAAATAAACGCAGCCTTGCCCTTTGGTTATGAGAATTGACGTCATTTCGGTTGAAGGCACGTTTACGTTATTAATGGTAACATCAACTCCGCGTCCGCCTGTGATTGGCATTACTTTGTTGTAAACGTCCATCACATTGGTGGCATCTGCAACAATTACATCGGTAGCCAAATTCATTTCTTCGATACGTTTTGCGTTTTCTTTTGAATATTCAACAACAATCACTTTTCCGTAACGCCCTACGTTTTTCATAGCCTGATAACAGCACAGTATCCCCGATTTTCCGCCGCCGCCTATTATGCAAACCATATCGCCTTCGGTAACTAATCTGTCAACCTGAGCAGGCGCGCCTGCAACATCAAGTACGGCTAATGCCAACTTTTCGGGTATGTCGTCAGGCAATACTGCAAACAAACCGCTTTCAAAAAGAATTGCCTGTCCTGCAATATCCACTTGGTCGGAATCTGCCGACAAATGCGTAATTTTATCTATTTTCAGAGGCGTAAGCGAAAGCGATACCAGCGTTGCGATTTTGTCGCCTATTTTTACTTTTGTAGTATTGTTGAAATTTTCGCCAATAGCCTTAACCGTGCCAATCAACATTCCTCCCGAGCCTGTTACGGGATTTTGCATCTTTCCTCGCTCTTCGACAACAGAAAGAATCATGTTTTTCATAAGATGTTCATCGCCGTTGCACGCATGTCGTATCTGAGTGTAACTTGCCGAATCAATATTCAGCGTGGATACATCTATGAGCAGTTCATTGTCGTAAATCTGCATCGTATTGTCAAGTTTTTGAGCCGGCTGTGGCAATGTGCCTATCGGCGATACAACACGATGCGTTCCATATCTGCAACCTTTTTTCTGCATATTTACTTGTTTGCGTAAAGTTCGGTAAATATCTTGCGTAATTCTTCGCTTTCGCGTAATTCCTGCAATGTTATTTCGGCATGTCCTTTTGTGTATCCGTTTCCGACTATCATTGTTACATCGCTGCCAACGCCTTCGGCTCCGAGCGCCGCTTTTGTAAAACTTGTCGCCATCGAAAAGAAATAGACAATTCCCGTATTTTTTGTACAAAGAATACTTGTCATTTCCGTATCGGTGATATTTACATTATTGATTGTTATATCGCAAAGCTGCCCGTTGGTAATGCGTTCAATTTCTTCCAATACTGAAACAGGCTGAGTAGCATCGGCAGAAAATACATAATCGCAAAAATTAAGGCTTTTCAAACGTTCGGTTGATTTCTGACTGTGGCACAAACCTATAACTTTTCCTGTAACTCCTGCTCGTTTTTTTGCTTCATAGCAGCACAACATTCCTGATTTTCCGCCTGCGCCGATAATTAAAACAGTGTCGCCCGGCTTTACAAGTTTTGCCGTTTGCGCAGGAGCGCCCGCTACATCCAATGCCGATAATGCAAGAGTTTCGGGCATATCATCAGGTATTTTTGCATAAATTCCGCTTTCAAACAAAATTGCTTTTCCGTCAATATCCACCTGATCAATATCGGAACGTATTTCTTTGATTTTGTCGATGCGCAAAGGCGTAAGCGATAATGAAACCAACGTTGCAATTTTATCTCCTTCTTTCAAATCTATTTTATCTTTCAAAGCATCTCCGATTTTTTCTACGGTTCCGAGCAACATTCCTCCCGAACCTGTTACAGGATTGCGATGTTTACCTTGCTTTTCGACAATGCTCAACATTATTTCGGCAATTTTTGCCTTATCGCCGCCTGCCTGCTGTTCAATCTGTGTGAACGATGCGCTGTCGACATTCAACGTTTGTACATCAATAAGGATTTCATTATCGTAGATTTCATCCATATTGTTATCTAATTTATTTGCCGGTTGTGGCAATACTCCTTTTGGTTCAATTACACGGTGCGTGCCGTATTTGTTTCCTTTTTTTTGCATGATGATTTGTTTTATTTTTATTTATTAATGAATTATCTAAACTTTATAACCTTTTACTTTCAACTTTATAACTTTTTACTTTCAACTTTATAACGGTTTCATACCTAAAATCTGTCTGGCTTCGGCAGGATTTGCAATTTCGCGTCCAAATTCTTTTGCAAGCCGTACAACTTTTGCAACAAGTTCGCCATTCGATTTTGCCAAAACGCCTTTTTCGAGATAAACATTATCTTCAAACCCTACTCGAACATGTCCGCCATCAATAATCGAAGCCACAGCCAAAGGAAATTCGTAACGTCCTATTCCCGCAACAGTGTAAGTTGCATCGGCGGGAATACTGCCGCGCATGAAAACAAAATCGCGCAAGTCGCCGCCAATACCGCCATTTACTCCCATTACAAAATCAAAATGCAGAGGTTTGTTTATAAATCCTTTCTTATGAAGACGCAGCGCCATTTCAATCATACTTTTGTCAAACACTTCGAGTTCGGGCTTTATACCTCGTTCAATCATTCGTTGTCCGAAATATTTTATTGTATTTTCGGTATTTGTAAATACATCATCTCCGCCGAAGTTACAAGTCCCGCAATCAAGCGTTGCCATTTCAATATCAAGTTCTGTCGGTTGCAATCGTTCATCGTTGGTCATACCAACAGCGCCTCCTGTTGAAGGCATAATAATAATGTCGGGAATGACGTTTTTTATTGCGTCAATACATTCTTTGAAACGCGCTTTATCTTGCGTTGGAGTTCCGTCATCATAACGTACATGCAAATGAATAATACTTGCTCCCGCATCATAAGCCGATTTTGCTTCTCTGACAATTTCGGCTACCGTGTAAGGCACGGCAGGATTATGTTCTTTCAATACTTCTGCGCCACAAATTGCGGCTGTAATTATCAATTTTTCCATATATTATTACTTTGATTTTATATAGTTTTGTGTAAAAATTATTTTTTTCGCTGACAATTTTTTGGTACAACACAAGTTCCGCTTGCGCGACAAACAATTATCGGTTCATCCAAAACATCTGCGGCAGAATCGGAAATATCAGTACGCGGAGCAATTACTTTTCGCGCTTCAAAAATCATTTTACGCGATGTGTTTCCTGTATTTGTAATTTCTCCTGTTGCTTCAATATAATCGCCGGCATAAACAGGAGCGAGAAATTCAACATTATCGTAGGCGCAAAAAAGTCCTTCGTCGCCATCGTTTATAATCAGAAGTTCGGTTGCAACATCTCCAAAGAGATTTAACATTCGCGCGCCGTCAACCAAGTTGCCACCATAATGCGCATCGTGCGAACTCATTCGCACACGTATAAGTGATTTTGTCATATTTTTTTGTTATTAAATTAAATTAAATTTATTTTATTGAAGAAAGTAAAGAATCACGCAACAATATAATCAACCATTATTGCTGGAGTATGTACATCTTCGGGACGAATTGTTCCGACAGGCACGATTTCGTCTATTTCGGCAATCACCAAATCGGCTGCCGATGCCATCATGGGATTGAAATTTTTACTTGTTCCATAATAAACCAGATTACCCGATTCATCGCCTTTACTTGCACCAACGAGAGCAACATCGGCATGCAAAGGTTTTTCAAGTAAATAATCTTTTCCATCAACATTGATAATTTGTTTTCCTTCGGCAATAATTGTTCCAAGTCCTGTCGGAGTAAGAAAACCGCCTAAACCGAAGCCTCCTGCACGTACGCGTTCAGCCAAAGTTCCCTGAGGCACAAATTCAACTTCAATCTCGCCTGCGTTCATTTGTTGTTGCGTAAGTTCGTTTGTTCCAATGTGAGATGCGATTACTTTTTTGATTTGTTTGCGTTCCAATAATTTACCAACGCCTTTATCGGGAAAGGAAGTATCGTTTGTAATTATTGTAATATCGCTGATGTCGCTTTTGGCAATTGCATCAAGAATTTTATTAGCCGAACCGTTTGATAAAAACCCGCCAACCATAATTGTCATGCCGCTTTTAATTTTAGAAACGGCTTCTTCTACTGTAATTTTTTTGTTCATAAATATGCTATATTTATTAATTTGATGATGTAAAATTAGTTGTAAATATAATCGGTAAAGTTACTATTTTTTAGCAAAATAAACAAAAAAATTAATGAAGAAAAAATAAAGATAAATTTAATCTTCTGAATACAAGAAAATTAGTTAAAGCGTATTAAATAAGATAATTTAAATAAATATTAACGATTAAAGTAATGTCAGGTTATATATTCATAAAAGCGCAATTATTTTTTCAAAACCTCAACACTGCTTTTCGTTCTCGGTTTGCCGTTTGGATTGTACAAAATATAGAAATATAGTCCGGGTTCAACATCTTGCTTTCTGCTGTTTCGTCCATCCCATCCTAATTCTAATTCTTCGACTGTGTGCGTTTCGTAAATAAGCGCTCCGTGGCGATTAAATATCTGAACTTTAAATCCGGGCATAAAATAATCGTTTACACCATCTTTATT
>JAISPX010000149.1 GCA_031274595.1 Prevotellaceae bacterium
AGTTTTAGCAGGCTGGACATTCCCAATAGATGATGCATCATCTGCAACAGCAGATTTGGGCATAACAGGAAATGTAAATGTGAAGACAATAAGCAGAGAAAGCGGATTTTCGGGAACTTATACATTTTCTTCTAATGGCTATACGCCAACTAATGAATACTTATCAGGAATATTGGCAACAAAGTCTATATCAACTGCAAATTGGGATGTAACTGGTGCAGGTTGGATAATCTCGTTTATTACCGATGGATATGAAGAAATAAAATTCTACTCCGACATTAGAAGTTCAAATTTTGGACCCAAAAATTATCGAATAGATTATAGTTTTGATGGTTCTGTTTGGACACCAACTACGAATACGGTAGAATTATCAGGAACAACAATGTCTACATTGAACGGAGATTTACCTTCTGCTTGTTCTAACCAGTCAATAGTTTATTTACGATGGACAGTAGTTGGAACTACATCTGCAAACGGCAGTACAATTACATCAGATGGAACAAATAGGCTTGATAATATAGTAATTGTAGGAAAAGCATTAGGTAGTGTAATTGACACCGTTGCTCCTGTTCTCACTTTCGACCCTCTTGATAATGCAACAAATGTTTCGGTAAGCACAGCGATAACGATAACATCAAACGAACCGCTGAAGAAAGCAGACGACACGGAACTTACAGACGGCGATTTGTCATCATTAATAGTTTTGAAAGAAACAAACGCAAGCGGCACGGATGTTCCATTCGCGGCAGCAATAGACATAACAAAGAAAATAATCACAATTACGCCGAGCGCAGACTTGGCAAATTCGCAGTTGTATTATGTTGCAATAAGCCCAGTAGCCGACACAGCGCAAAATCTTACGGCTTTGCAGTCGGTAACGTTTACAACAAGAGACCCGCTGTCAACCGAAGCCGATATTCTCACATATTCGCTTCCGAACCAAATAAGCAGCAATATTGATGCGGCAAATACAACTATTTCCGTTGATATGCCTGCAGGAAGTGATATTACAAATCAAATAGCAACGTTTACAACATCCAACGGAGCGGCAGTAACAATTTCGGGAACTCCGCAAATAAGCGGAACAACGGCAAATGATTTTACAAATCCTGTTATTTATACTGTTGTTTCCGAAGATGGAAATACTACAAAACTATGGACTGTTAACGTAACTGTTATATTAAGCGCCGAAGCGGATATTCTTACATTCACGATTCCAGATCAAATTGGCAATACAATTATTGATGCCGACGAAGCTGAAATTAGCGTAACAATGCCTGCCGAAACAGATGTTACAAGTCTTGTGCCTGCAATAACTATATCGGATTACGCAATAATATCGCCGTTATCGGGAGTTGCTCAAGATTTCACAAACATATTTGACTATACGGTTACGGCACAAAACGGAACTGTAAAAGTATGGCATGTTACGGTCAGACTTGCCGATCCTCCGCCAAGCAATGAAAATCTAATAATTTCATTCACTCTTCCCGGACAAATAGGCAATACAATAATCGACAACGATAGCCGTACAGTAACTGTTCAGATGCCTGTTGGCGTAAGTCTTGTATCTTTGATACCGAGCATATATATTTCGCAGGGAGCAACAATCTCGCCTTCGGCAGATGCAATACGCGATTTTTCTAATCCTGTAACATATATCGTAACATCGGCGAGCGGCATCAGCGCTGTCTGGGTTGTTGAAGTGCAACAGGGAAGCCCCGACGAAGGTTTGCTGTTTTCATTTATCAGCGGAACTCAAATTTTCCACATCGAAAATAAAACGTTAGGATTGGGCAGAGTTGATATATTCGCAAACGATGGACGATTGATGTATTCTGAAAAACGAGTAGGCAATGTTGAATTTAATATCGACATGTCGGGCTATGCAGGCGGAATGTACATTATACGTATATGGGACAAAAATTATGCTCTCACAAAAACAATAAAAATAATAAAATAAAAAATATAAACAATGAAAAAAACAGTATTATTATTAGCATTAATATGCTTATTACAACCGAAAATTATTTTCGGACAAGGTTCAACAGCAATACGCACAGCAGCAAATTTCTTATCAATCACGCCCGATGCACGCGCAGCAGGTATGAGCGACGTAGGCGTAGCAACAACCGCTGATGCAAATGCTCAGCACTGGAATGTGGCAAAATATATATTTGCAGAATCAAATGCAGGAATATCTCTATCGTACACGCCATGGATGCGCCATTATGTAAACGACATAAATTTGGGATATTTAAGCGGATATTACAAGTTTGACGAAAATCAATCGTTCAGCGCATCCTTACGTTTTTTATCTAATGGAAATGTGTATGTTCGTAATGATTTGGAACAGTTGCAACTTACAAATAATGCCAACGAATTGGCATTTGATTTGGGTTATTCGCGCCGACTGTCGGATAAATTCTCGGCAGGTATTGAGTTGAGATATATTCGCACAATAAGCGGAGCAGAACAGGGAAAAGCATTGTTTGCAAGCGGATTTGCAGGAGATATTGGCGTGTATTACCAATCGCCTTTGTCGCTGTTCAATAATCCGTCAACGCTGGCTTTCGGTTTGAATATTTCAAATATCGGAACCAAAATCAAAAACAACAACGATAACAGTTATTTTCTTCCGACCAATTTGCGGCTTGGAGGAAATATCACGATGAATATCAATAAGAATCATCAACTTTCAGTTGCTGCCGATATTAATAAACTTATGGTTCCTTCGCCAACAATTAACGAAGATGGAACTGTCAACAGCAATGCCGACAAATCAATGCTCGGCGGACTGTTCTCGTCATTCGGAGATGCTGATGGAGGATTCAAAGAAGAACTGAAAGAAATTGCTTTTGGCATAGGAATTGAATATAAATATCTGAAGACATTTGCTGTTCGCGGAGGTTTTTTCTATGAAGATACTCAAAAAGGAATGAGACGTTATTTCACATTTGGCGGCGGATATTCTTTCAAAGTAATAACATTGGATGTTTCTTATTTATCAACATACAGCGGAATAAATCATCCTTTGGATAACACGCTCCGCCTTACATTGTCGGTAAATTTAAGCGCTCTTAAATAAAAAACGGGAGATATTGAAATTTTTAAATTATGATAAAAAAAATATTAAACATATTTGTTGCCCTGCTTGTGTCGTTTACATTAACGGCACAAGCGCCGGCAACTTACTACGACAATGCAGAAGGTAAATCCGGAGCGGAACTGAAAACGGCGCTTTATAATATAATAAAAAATCACACGGAATTAAGTTATAATTATCTGTGGACAGCATTTCGCACTACGGATGCAAAAGCAAACGGCAAAGTTTGGGATATGTATGCAAATACCAATTATACTTTTGGCGACGATCAGGGAGCAAGTTATAATGCAGAAGGACAAACATACAATCGCGAACATTCGTTTCCCAAAAGTTGGTTTAAAGAAGGAACTCCAATGTACACCGACTTGTTCCATCTTTATCCTGTTGACGGATATGTAAATTCGCAGCGTAGTAACTATCCCTACGGAAATGTGCAAAATGTGTATTACACTTCGAGCAACGGCAGTAAAGTAGGCTCTCCAAATACAGCAAATTTCAGTGAGTCAAGTCGTGTTTTTGAACCAATAGATGAATATAAAGGCGACTTTGCTCGAACATATTTTTATATGGCAACATGCTACGAAGATAAAATTGCAGGTTGGCGCGGAAATAATGCCGCCACGCGCGATATTCTTGACGGAACTTCGTATCCCGGTTTTAAATCATGGTATATTGATTTGCTTATCGAATGGCACAAAGCAGACCCTGTAAGCGAAAAAGAAATAAACAGAAACAACGCAGCATATCAGCATCAGGGCAACAGAAATCCTTATATCGACCGTCCTGAATGGGTTGAATGTGTGTGGAAAGAAAATTGCGTAAGTCAGGCTACGGTTATAATTTCGGATATAAAATATTCACCCGCTATACCCGACGAAACTTCTACGGTTGATGTTTCATCTGTTGTAACAATTTATGGAGACGATACAATACAATCGGTAAATTTATATTACGGAACATCATCGTCATCGATGAATAACAACGTAGCAATGACATTGACAAGCGGACGATATGCCGCACAAATCCCGACTTATCCGGACGGAACAACCGTTTATTTTCAGATACGGGCAGTTACTAAAAAAGGCGTGAATAAAAGCAGCAATGTATATAATTATAAAGTTGTTGAATCTCAACCTGATATTATAATATCAAATGTTACTCACAATCCTTATAATCCTCAATCTACGGAAGATGTTACAGTAACAGCAGATGTTTATGTGATTAAAGATGAAATAACTTCGGTTACTTTATACTGGTCGATAGAAGGAAATTCAACTCAAACGTCTGTTGCAATGAATCAAAACGGAACTACATACACGGCAACTATTCCTGCACAGGCAAACGAAACTGTTGTCAAATATTATGTTGAAGCAAAATCACAAGGCGGAATTGTAAGAGTTTCGGAAAATCAAAATTATGTTGTTCGTATTCGTGTGCTTCCGAGCGAAATTATTATAGAAAATGTAACATATTCGCCGATAAATCCTGCTATAAATGAAAATATAACAATATCAGCGGATGTCTATTGCGAAAAAACAAACGTAGTTACATGGCTGCGCTGGTGCGATTTGAATAATCCAAATATGTCAAATACTCAACCAATGAATAAAACATTGGGCAATAATTTTTCGACGAGAATTTCAGCGCCAAATCATATAACAAGCGTATGTTTTCAGATACTTGCGGGAGTAGGCGACGTTTTCAACGAATCGCTTTTACAATGTATCGACATATCGGATAGTCATGTAAGTATTACGGACAATTTATTGCAACTGACCGAAATCATCGGAATTGCCCGAATAGAAATTTACACTACGGCAGGACAATGCGTATTTGCAAAAAAATATTCAGGCGATACTTCAACAACGATAGATGTTTCTTCTTTTGCAGGAGGAAATTACATTATTCGTGTCAGAACAATAAAAGGAACATTTACAACAATAAAAGTTTTGCTGTAAAAAATTGCTACGAAAAAAAGCCGAATAAATATCTGTTCAATGTCGGCAACTTAATAAAACAAATACAATATATAATAGTGCGGAGCGCTGTCGTAAACAAAAATACGATAAATGCTCCGCACTAAATATAAAATAAATCATGTTTTAATGCTTTTATTTGCGACAAATTGTTACCTTTGCAGATTGAATAATTATTTCAGATTACAGGTGAAAAATGTCAAAAGTACGAGTTTCTGCAATATCATATCTCAATACAATCCCGTTTATTTACGGATTGCAAAATTCATCGATTATATCAAAAATCGATATTACTTTTGATGTGCCGTCAACTTGCGCACAACGCTTACACAACAATACAACAGACATAGGAATCGTTCCTGTGGCTGTAATTCCTTCACTGCCCGAATATCACATAATAAGTAATTTTTGCATCGGCGCTATAGGCAAAGTGAGAACAGTAGCCTTATTTTCAAATTCAAATATTGACCAAATAAAAACAATTTATTTAGACAATGATTCGCGCACATCGGCTTTGCTGGTACAAATTTTAGCGCACAAATACTGGAAAATCACACCCGAATTTAAGCCGCTTGATATTTTAAAACACGACGAAGAAAATGCAGGTTTTATGCTCATAGGCGATAAAGTTTTTGATGCCGAAAAACAGTTTAAATACTCTTTTGATTTGAGCGAAGAATGGTATAAATTCAAAAAAATGCCTTTTGTTTTTGCCACATGGACAGCCAATAAAAAATTGGACGAACAGTTTTTGCATGAATTTAATGCTGCTCTCGCTTTCGGTATAAACAACATACATGATGCCGTAAAACATCAAAGCAACGGAATTGACAAAAAAACCGCAATAGAATATTTTGAAAAAAACATAAGTTTTGATTTCGATTCATTAAAGCGGCAAGGATTAACCGAATTTTGGAATCTTGCTCTTGAAGAAATAAAACGCGACCGAGTCCGATGATTATCTCGAAATTTTATTGCACTAATGTAAATTTACCGAAAGTTTAAACACAACAACACAGAAATTATGTTCTCTATTTATTATAAAACACAAAATAACGTAATACAAAGCGCAGATATAAAAATTCTGCAGAAAATAGATTGTAAAGATATTATATGGATTGACCTTAATGATCCTACGGGCGATGAAAAACGAGAAGTAGAAACGTTTTTGGAAACCGAAATTCAAAGTCGTGCGCAAGCCGAAGAAATTGAAAGTACATCACGATATTTTGAAACCGAAAGCGCAATTTTTGCAAATACAAACTTTCTTATTTCTCAACCCGATTCATTTATTTATGACACGGTTTCGTTTACCTTATGTAAAGAAATTTTAATAACATTGCATAATTCCGATTTGCGAACACTTACGGAAACAGGTCGCAAATTGCAACGAAATCCGCAACTTACGCCGACAGGTTTTCATCTGATGATAGCAATACTCGAACAGCGAATAGACCTTGATGCAGATATGATTGAAGGCGTTGCGAAAGAAATCGCATACCTGAGCAAACAAACAAGTCTGGGCGAAAAAGTTGACGAAGAACAATTGCTGTATATAAATCAAATGCAGGAAAATACAATGCTTATACGCGAAAATATTATAGATAAACAGCGAGTACTTTCAAGTATTCTGCGAAGCAATAAATTTCCAACCGATTTATATCAAAAACTTAATTTTATGATTAAAGATATAAATTCTCTGATAAATCACACCGATTTTAGTTTTGAACGTCTGGAATATCTGCAAAATACCTTGCTTGGTCTTATTAATATTGAACAAAACAAAATAATAAAAATATTTACGGTAGCAACAGTTATCTTTGCTCCGCCTACGCTTATTGCAAGCATATACGGAATGAACTTTAAAATTATGCCCGAGATTAACTGGATATTAGGTTATCCGTTTGCATTAGGTTTAATGATTATTGTATCATTGATAATTTTATGGTATTTCAGAAAGAAAAAATGGCTGTAAATATAATTTATATAAAAAATGACACGACAATATATTAAAAAACAATTAAAATAAATGAAAACGATTAAGATATTACTATTTTTAATATACATTCAAGTATCTGCAATTGCACAAACGGACAACTCTATACAACAAAAAATTGTCTGGAAATTTGATTTGGAAAGAGAAATCGATGCAGTAGCGGCGCGAATAGTAAGCAAAAATATTTCGGCAGCCGAACAACAAAAAGCCGATTACATTATTATGCGACTTAATACTTACGGAGGCGCGCTCGATGCAGCCGATTCAATACGAACAAGAATATTAAATTGTAAAATCCCGATATTAGTTTTCATCGACAATCAGGCAGCATCGGCAGGAGCGCTTATTTCGATTACCTGCGACAGTATTTATATGCATTCGGGCGGAAGTATCGGCGCAGCAACAGTTGTTGACCAAAACGGCGGAGTGCTTCCCGATAAATATCAATCGTTCATGCGCTCGATGATGCGGTCAACAGCAGAAACACATGGAAAAAGAATAATCACAAAAGACGGAAAAACAACGGAAATATGGCATCGAGACCCGCAAATAGCGCAAGCAATGGTTGACCCTTCAATATACATCGAAGGAATTGTTGATAACGGAAAAGTGCTTACATTTACTACGCAGGAAGCAATAGCCAACAACTATTGCGAAGGCGAAGCCGAAAATATTGACCAAGTATTGGAAAAAGCAAATATCACAAACTACAAAATTTTCGAGTACAACCCTACGGTTGCCGATACAATAATAATTTTTTTGCTTAATCCAATTGTACAGGCTTTGCTCATTATGCTTATGTTCGGCGGAATTTATTTTGAACTGCAAACTCCCGGAATAGGATTTCCGCTTGGCGCAGCCGTATTTGGCGCAATATTATATTTTGCGCCGCTTTATATGGAAGGTCTTGCCGAAAATTGGGAAATCATTGTTTTTGCAGTAGGAATAATACTTCTTCTGGTTGAAATATTTGTTATTCCCGGCTGGGGAATTGCAGGAATTTCAGGAATTATATTAATAGTAGTCGGGCTTACAATGAGCATGATTGATAATAATATTTTTCATTATGAAGACGGATTTAACATTAGTGTTATCGTCAAACCGCTTGCATTGGTGGTTACATCCATATTAATATCAGGAATAGGAATAATTTATTTTGGTAAAAAAATATTAACAAGTCGCCTGTTAAATATTTCGTTAAAAACAGAACTAAACTCAGACGAAGGTTTTGTAAGTGTGGAAACCGACGAAAAATCATTTGTTGGAATTACATGCACAACAATCACGCCATTAAATCCATCGGGCAAAATAATGATAGAAAACGATATATACACAGCAATCGCCGAATACGGATTTATTGAAAAAGGAGTAAACGTAATTATCACACGATTTGAAACGGGACAACTATATTGCGAAAAAAAATAAATTATTTTGTGTAATTAATATTTTTTATATACCTTCGGAAAATGAAATTAAACAAAACTAAATAAAAAACATAGTACGCCATGGAGAAAATAACAATGACCTTCAATGAATTAAGAAGGATTAAAGATGCGCTGCCAAGCGGCAGTTCGCAAAAAATTGCAGACAAATTAGGTATAAATGTCGAAACTGTTCGTAATTATTTCGGGGGAAAACATTACGAAGGAAGTTCTATCGGTATTCATTTTGAACAAGGTCCCGATGGAGGAATTGTTTCGATTGATGATCCTACGATTCTTAATTTAGCGAAGGAAATATTATCTGAAGCAAGTATAAAAGATTAAATTCTATAAATAACTATAACAACGGAAAATTTATCTGAAAAGTCAAAAAAACAAAAACACAATGAAATCTCATAAAAATACGCAAATATTTGATATTTAATTTATCTTATTTTAAACTTTTATGCTCTTTTATTGGTTTTAATGTTAAAAATGACTTTCTTATTAGCGTTTTTTAAATCCGACAAAACAACATGCAAACTTACGATTTAATAATTGTAGGCGCAGGAGCGGCAGGACTGCTCGGAGCTGGAACTGCTGCCGAAAAAGGTTTGAAAGTTTTGCTGATTGAAAAAATGGAAAAACCTGCGCGTAAAATCCGAATTTCGGGCAAAGGTCGGTGCAATATTACCAATACAAAACAACACGATGATTTTCTTTCGCATGTTTATCCCGACAGCAGATTTCTAAATCCCGCGCTACGCAATTTTTCAAATTTTCAAACTATTGATTTTTTCAACTCGCTTGGATTAAAAACCATTACCGAACGAGGCGAACGTGTTTTTCCCGAATCGGGCAAGGCTTGGGATGTAGCCGAATGTCTTGTAAAATGGGCGAAAAAATCAGGAGTCGAAATAATTTGCAATGCAAAAGTGAAATCGCTGAATATCGAAAACAATAAAATTGATAGCGTGAATGTAGATGTTGGCAATCACGAAAAAATTATCAAAGCCAAATATTTCTTAATCACAACAGGCGGTATCTCCTACCCTCTCACAGGTTCTGCGGGCGATGGATATAATTTTGCAAAACAGGCAGGACACACAATCACGGATTTGCACCCTTCGCTTGTTCCGCTTGAAATTAAAAATCACGATAAACAATTAAACAAACTTCAACTCAAAAATGTTATGCTTTCGCTGTGGATTGATGGAAAATATACAGACGACGAATTTGGCGAAACAGAATTTAATACAACAGGAATTACAGGCGCAATAACATTACGGTTGAGCCGAAAAGCCGTTAGCGCAATAATTGCGAAAAAACGTGTAGAACTGCAATTGGATTTAAAGCCTGCTTTGAATTACAGTCAACTTGAAAATCGCATAACACGCGAAATGCAAACCGTGAAAACAAACTGTGCCTTGCTCGGTAAACTCTTGCCGCAACAGTTAATCGCTACATTCGCAAAAAAAGCAAACATACAATTACAAAATCAAATCACCGATAAAGATATAAAAAAGATTATCGAATCATTAAAAAATATTACATTTGAAGTATCCGGATTTCGCGGTTTTGACGAATCTATTGTTACTGCCGGCGGCGTGTCGCTAAAAGAAATAGATTCTAAAACGATGAAGTCAAAAATAATGGAAAATCTTTATTTTGCAGGCGAAATCATAAATCTTGATGCAAACACAGGCGGATATAATTTGCAAATCGCTTTCTCAACAGCCCGCCTTGCAGCGCAAAACATCGCCAAACAGTTAGAAAAAAATTGCGATACCAAACCGCTACTGAAAAATGATTAATGGCTAAATGGTTAATCGTAAATAGCAAAAGATAAATATGAACATGTGCAGCGTTGCGCGAACGCGCGCAAGTTTGCCGCAGCGTGCGGGACGTTTGCGCGAACGCGCGCAAGTATGCTCCGCAGCGGAGGACGTTTGCGCGAACGCGCGCAAGTATGCTCCGCAGCGGGGGACGTTTGCGCGAACGCGCGCAAGTCAAAAAAAAATCAGAGAGATATAAATTTACATCTCTCTGATAAACGTGATTTTGTTTTTCTAATCTGTAACTGTTTTGTGAAAAACAGAATATTATGATAAAAATCCCAGCAATACTCCGGCGGCTACTGCGCTGCCGATAACGCCTGCAACATTTGGTCCCATTGCATGCATTAGCAAGTGATTTGTCGGGTCGTAATGTTTGCCTACTTCTTCGGATACGCGTGCTGAATCGGGAACTGCCGAAACGCCTGCATTTCCTATAAGAGGATTCATTTTGTTGCCTTCTTTCAGAAACAGGTTAAAGAATTTTACAAACAATACGCCTCCCATTGTTGCAACAACAAAAGAAGCCGCTCCTAATCCGAATATTCCCAACGATCTTAAATTCAAAAAATTTGTTGCCTGTGTCGAAGCGCCCACCGTCAAACCTATCAATATTGTACAAATATCAATTATAGGACCTCTTGCGGTTTCTGCCAAACGCCGTGTAACGCCGCTTTCTTTGAGCAAATTGCCAAAGAATAACATTCCAAGCAACGGCAAGCCCGAAGGCACTACAAATGCTGTGAGCAAAAATCCTACTATCGGGAATAATATTTTTTCGTTGGATGAAACTACTCGCGCAGGTCTCATTTTTATAAGACGTTCTTTGTGAGTAGTAAATAATTTCATTACCGGCGGTTGAATTACAGGCACCAGAGCCATATACGAATATGCCGCAATTGCAATTGCCCCCATCATGTCGGGCGCAAGTCGAGACGAAAGGAAAATTGCGGTTGGACCATCTGCGCCGCCGATAATTCCTATTGCTCCTGCCTGATTTGGGTCAAAACCTACTGCCAACGCTGTGGTGTAAGCGGCAAAAATTCCTAACTGTGCAGCCGCGCCAATCAATAATAATTTTGGATTTGATATGAGAGTGGAAAAATCTGTCATTGCTCCTATTCCCAAGAATATTAATGGCGGATACCAGCCGTTTCTTACTCCGTGATACAAAATATTAAGCACCGAACCTTCTTCGTAAACCCCTATTTTTAATGATGCAAGGTGAGGAATATTACCTATAAGAATACCAAAACCTATTGGAAGCAACAACATTGGTTCCCAATTCTTTTTAATTGCCATGTAGATAAATGCCAAACCAACCAGAATCATAATTATGTGTCCTGCTGTGGCGGAGGCAATACCTGTGTATCCCCAAAAGTTTTTTAAATTCTCTAATAAAAAGTCAAAAAATCCTGTTTCCATATCAACCAATTACTATTAAGTCGGCTCCTTCAAGAACAGAGTCGCCTTTATTTACTTTAATTTCCGTAACTTTTCCGTCGTTTTCGGCATTGATGTTGTTTTCCATTTTCATAGCCTCAAGGACAAAAAGTTTTTGTCCTGTTTTTACAGCATCTCCAACTTTTACGCATACATCAATAATAACACCCGGAAGCGGCGATTTTATTGTGTTTGCTCCGCCTGTCTGAGCGGCGGAAGGCGTAACCTTTACCGGCGTGCTTGATGGCGCAGTTGCGGCAACAACAGGTTTCGTTGCTATTACCTGACGTATAACGGGCGCTTGCCGTATTGGTTTGTCAATTTCAACATTATACATTGTGCCGTTTACCTCGACGTTTGCATGAGTATCTTCAATGCTTTCGATATTTACAATATACTCGCTGCCGTTTATTTTCATTTTAAATTCTTTCATTGCCTATATAGATTTTAATTTTATTTTATTTGTTTTTTCTGGATTACCGGTGTTTGACGTAATGATTGGAGTTTTGAATTCCATGGAGAATATATTTTGTCATCGCGTTCTATTGTTATAACCATATCTTCTACATCATGAATGTCATCCTGATATAATTTCAACGCTAATGCTATAGCCGCATAAATATCTCCCGATTCTTCTCCTGCATATTCCACTTTGTCGATATCTACTCCTTGTGCTTCGGCTGCTTTTTTCTTGCTTGTTTTTATGTGGAATTTTGCAAGTTGTTTGAAACATAAAAATAATAATATCAAAACAGTAAATACGACCGACATTGCGGTTACCGATATTACGGCGCCTTTGGGGTCGCGCTCGCCAAGACGTTCAGCAGCACTCTTTCCATCGTAAGGTTTGTTTTGCAAGCGCGGAGTTACGCGTTGTGATTTTTCCCATTCGTCATTTTGATTCTTTGCATAACTTGTATTTGCATCCAGCGCTGGATACTTCACTTGATCTATCAATGTTTTTCCATCATTACTGTAAAGCGCAAGATAACCGCCGTCTGCATTTAATTTAAAATTTGTGTACAGCGGACCGTGATAATCTATGCTATCTGCCCAAATCAGCAAATATTGATGCGATGGTATTTTTGTGGCAATATCTCCTTGCGGGATTCTGTATTTTTTAGGATTGTTTATGTCATCTGTTACGTAACATCCGCCAATATCAATAGTTCCGTAAGTAGGATTATATATTTCAAACCACGTGCTGGGTACGCCGTAATCATCTACTATATTTTGGGTATTGTTGGAAAGCAGTTCGTTTATTTTTAAATCGAATGTGTTTTGCGCATAAGATGTAAACGACAGCAATGTTACGACAAATAATAAAAATCCTTTTTGTGTTTTTTTCATCTTCATATAAATTACAATGGTAAATTATCGTGTTTTTTTGGAGGATTTGTCAATTTCTTTGTTGCAAGTTGTTTTAACGCGCGAATTATGCGGAAGCGAGTATTTCGCGGTTCTATAACATCGTCAATATATCCGTAGCGTGCGGCATTATAAGGATTTGCAAATGCTTTGCGGTATTCGTCCTCTTTTTGTGCGGCAAGGGCTTTGGGATCTTCTGCTTCCTTCACTTCTTTGCTGAACAAAACTTCAATTGCTCCCGATGGTCCCATAACTGCAATTTCGGCTGTTGGCCATGCATAATTAATATCGCCGCGCAAGTGTTTTGAACTCATCACGCAATAAGCGCCTCCATACGATTTACGCAGAGTAACCGTAATTTTCGGAACTGTTGCTTCGCCATAGGCATAAAGCAATTTTGCTCCGTGAAGAATAACTGCTCCGTATTCCTGTCCTGTACCCGGCAAAAATCCCGGAACATCAACCAAAGTTACAAGCGGAATATTAAACGCATCGCAGAAACGTACAAAACGCGCGCCTTTGCGTGAAGCGTTAATATCAAGCACACCTGCCAAAACCTTAGGTTGATTGGCAACAATTCCTACTGCAATCCCGTTGAAACGGGCAAATCCTGTGATTATGTTTGCTGCAAAATTCTTTTGTACATCAAGAAATTCGCCGTTATCTACTATTGCGCCGATAACTTCGTACATGTCATACGGCTTGTTTGGATTATCGGGAATTATCTCGTTGAGCGAATCTTCCAGTCGATTAATTGCATCTTCGCAAGGTATTACAGGCGTTTCTTCCATATTGTTTTGAGGAAGGAAACTCAAAAGTTTTTTGATAAGTTCAATACCGTCTTCTTCACTGTCAACAGCGAAATGTGCAACGCCTGATTTTGTTGTGTGTACGCTTGCGCCTCCAAGTTGTTCTTGTGTTACGTCTTCTCCTGTAACTGTTTTCACAACTTTTGGACCTGTAAGAAACATATAACTTGTTCCCTTTGTCATGATTGTAAAATCTGTGAGTGCGGGAGAATAAACAGCGCCGCCTGCGCATGGACCAAATATTCCCGATATTTGAGGAATAACGCCTGATGCTAAAATATTGCGCTGGAAAATTTCGGCATAACCTGCAAGCGCATTTATACCTTCCTGAATACGAGCGCCGCCCGAGTCGTTAAGCCCAATAACGGGAGCTCCCATTTTCATTGCCTGATCCATTACTTTACAAATTTTCAAGGCAAGGGTTTCGGAAAGAGAACCTCCGAAGACAGTGAAATCCTGAGCGTAAACATAAACCAATCGTCCGCATATTGTACCGTAGCCTGTAACAACGCCGTCGCCGAGAAAATGTTCTTTCTCTATGCCAAAATTTACGCAGCGATGTTGAACAAACATATCAAATTCTTCAAAACTGCTTTCATCGAGCAACATTGCAATACGTTCGCGAGCAGTGTATTTTCCTTTTTGATGTTGCGAGTCGATACGTTTTTGTCCGCCGCCAAGTCGTGATTTCTCACGTAACTCAATCAACTCTTTAACTTTTTCTAATTGATTACTCATATCTGTTTTTTATTTTTATTGTTTTATATTTAATAAATACGCTTTCTTTGTACAGTATTCATTTTTCAGGAGATTGACAAAGTTCGGTAAGAACGCCGATAGTAGATTTCGGGTGTAAAAAAGCGATTTCCAAACCTTCGGCGCCTCCTCGCGGAGCTTTGTCGATAAGTTGTACGCCTTTTTCTGCCATTTCGTCGAGAGATTTTTGCACATTGTCAACAGCAAATGCAATATGATGAACACCTTCGCCGCGTTTTTCGATAAATTTGGCTATTGTGCTTTCAGGACTTGTTGGCTCAAGTAATTCAATTTTTGTTTGCCCTACCTTAAAAAATGCCGTTTTTACTTTCTGGTCTGCTACTTCTTCAATAGCGTAACATTTAAGACCCAAAATTTCTTCATAATATGAAATTGCCTGTTCTAATGATTTTACGGCAATTCCAAGATGTTCGATGTTTGAAATATTCATTTTTATTTTTATTTTGATTAAAATTCACAAAAGAAATATCCGACAAAGGTAGAAATTTAATAACAAATATACCAAATATTGTTATAAAAAATTTAGTTTATTTAATATTTCTCCATTTACTATTTTGTTATTTATTATTTCTTAATCATTCATTCTTCTCTTTTCTCTTTATCAGATTGGATACGCCGAGATATGTTACGCTTCGGTTGCTTTGTCGCTTCGTTCCGCGCAATGACGGCGTTATTTACCATTAACCATTTCATTTTGTTGGAGTGACTATGTTATTTTGTTAGGGCTACAGCCTCGCATAATAATACTAACGAGTGCCCTGAAATTGCGGTTTCTACCTTTAAAACAAAGTTTACGATTTACCATTTTATCATCAACCATTATTATATGGATTGCAATGATCACAGCAAAGATGTATTTTTAAAACAGTTTACTCGGTAGAATTTGAAATTTCACCGAGTAAACAAACATGAGAACACGTAGTGATAAATAACTATATTACAATTACGCGTTAGTTTAATAATCTCATTTCGCAATTTATTTCATTAAATAAAAAGCGCTACGGATACATTAAATTTATTGTTTTTCCATTTAATATCACGAATTTTGGAAATATCGCGCAAACCCCAATTATATTTTGCGCTCACCTGAAATCCCAAAAGTTCGATACCTGCTCCGACTCCTACTCCCCAATCTGTTTTTTTAATTTCTTTTTTTGAAATATCATTTCTACTGATGGCATAGCCAATGTAAGGTCCGGCTTCAATAAATGGAGATATTGCTTCCAATTTTATTTTATATAACAAATTTACCGGAACCTGAAGATAGGTTAATTTTGGTTTTTTTGCAGAACTGGAATCCTTAATTTTAATTTTTTGAGAAGTGTAAAGTAATTCGGGCTGCAAATAAAGACCTCCAGCCAAATTAGCCTGCGTAACAATACCTAAGTCCCACGATACGGAATTTCCTTTTTTCAACTGTTTGCCAACACTACCGCTTATGTTGAAATTCTCAAAAGTCCAACCGCCTTTTACTCCAATTTTGAATTGGGCATCTGATTCGAGCGCAATAAACAATGTTATTGCAATAATAATAATTTTTTTCATCTTGACTACATTTTTTAGTACCATTAATAATTTAATTTAAATTTTAAGAATATAGTTATTACACTTTTTTTCTTAATCAGGAAATAACATAACAATATGTAAATTTAAGGTATGGTTAACTGTAATATTACAAGTATATTTATATAAAACGATTGCAAAAGTATATGTTTCTTATATCGAATTTCATTCATTATAGAAATTTCACAATAAAAAAAGTTAAAATAAAATTTTAATTATAAAAAAACAGATGCGCATTGGCATCTATCCCAAGTGTAACACAGAAAATACGTTTTTAAGGTAAATTACGAATTCAATATTTATATTATAGTTTTTTAACTGCGGCAATGCTAATAAATATGAAAATTGCGGTTTCTAACAGCACAGTCATAATTTTATTTTAGTTGCAAAAATTTTATTCTTCAAGCCATTTTGCAATTATTTGCATCGCTTCGTTTTTCATCTTTTCAGGCAATGTGGATATTCGTGTGCGATGACTTCCGCCGGACTGAATAAAAAGTTTAACGTTTTGTTTATCATTAAGCCACGTTACTCCAACGGCAGTCCACGGGTCAACTTCGCCATAAATAAACATTATTTTAGGGTCATTTTTTTTCAAAAATTCAACTATTGTATCGCTGAGTTTTTTGTCAAAAGTTATTGATTGCGCATCTTGCGGCAAAAATAATTTTTTCAGATATTCTTTACTGCTTTTTATTGATAAATATTGTTTGAACGGTTCTGTGTCGTATCCGTAATATCCCAACTCGTGCGCAGCCTGTACAAAAAACGAAATATTACGTGTTTCTCCAAAATATGAAGGTCCGCTTATATCAATAAAATGTTTAAATATTTCGTCATCGGTTGCTGTTGCCGGCGGAATTTTTACAACATCACTACCCCATTGCCAAAACGAAAATGAATATTCGAGTACGCAATAATCATAAATTTCGTCGAGTGAAGCGGCGAATTTATATTGTTTTTCGTTGCATATTTTTTCAAATTCAGGCATCAATCTTTCGCGCCGCTTTAATACTTCAATCTGAAAATCCTCAATTCGCTTACGGTTCTCGGCGGTTGATACGTTGCGCAAAAACGTTTCATGTCTGCCATCTTCAACTCCATAACACAGCGGAGCAACATAAGGCACAGAAATATCAACATCATCTGGAAAAAATGTTCGGTAAATAAGCGCAGTTTGCCCGCCTTTGCTTATTCCCGTACCAATCCATTTATTCGGATATATTTTTTTGAATGCGGTAAATATTGCATGCAAATCTTCGGCAGAATTTTCAGCAGTCAGATATTGCCAGTCGAGCGTTGCTGGCGTTGATTCCAAAAAATAGCGATGCTCGACAAAAATTATATTTGTATTGAAAAGACGTGAAATTTCTTCTCGATATTCGATGCGCAATGCATAAGCGCCGCCGTAGCCTTCGGTTACTATTACGGTTGGACGGTCAAATCCTGCATGAGAAACAACCACACGTTGCAAAAATGTTCCTGCCGAATCGTTTTTTGGATTAATTTTTTGCGTAAAGTATGTCAAATATTTTTCGGCAAATTGTGTCGATTCCAATCTTTCTGTTTTGGCAATTTGCGGAATTTCCGACAATTTTTTTTCAATATCGCTTTGCGCAAGAGCATTCGTATTTACCGCAAATATGCAGAGAAACGCAATAATATGTAATTTTAGTTTTTTCATTTTCATGTGATTATATAAAATTTGTATAATATTTATTCATGTCAATTCATTTCTGTAATGTTCTTCATATTTGGCTGCCGATTTCGCAAATTATTTTGTCGAATTCGTTTTTGCCGATAGTTACCTGATTGAAAATATCAATTATATCATGTTTTGTGATTTTTTCAAAATCGCAGTAACGCGGCGTTATGAAGACTCCTCCTAAATCAACGGACGCAGGACTTATCAAAAGTTGCGCATCGCCTTCTGCAAAAAACTGCGAAGGTCGATGTTTCGCTCTCGGAAAAATGTGAACAGTCCATTCATCTTTGTCGGCACAACAAATAATATTGAGCATTGGTTCTGTTTCGTGCGGTTGCAATTCGGCAAATATGCCGTATGTTTTTCTGAAAATTTCGAGCAAATCGTTTTTATTGTTCGATTGCAAAGTTATCATTCGCCGCAGGTAATCAGAAGCAAAACTTATTTCAACACTTTTATATTTATATGTTTGCAGGCGATTTTTCATTTCTGCAAATTCGTTTTCAACAGGAAGAAATCCTTTGTTTCCTGCCTGAAAATGCAAATGGTCGGGAGCAGATGCTCCGCATTTCGGACCGTTATAAAAAATAACATAGTCGGTTAATGCGGCGGCTAAATTGAGCATTGTTTCGGCATTATCGGCTATTGACTGATTTATGTGTTGCAGTTTTGTAATCGTCAGATGTTTGTCAAAAATAGGAAATGGGTTTACGAGTATAAAAAAGTCATTGAAAACGGGAATGCCCTGCTGTTCGTTCGGAATATTTTCAATACAAAGAAAACACTTGCGTTCGCTTATGGATTTTGCATCTGTTTTTGCAGATGATGAACTGATACGTTCGGGATTAAACTGAATAATAAAACGTATTCCATCGATTTCAAATTCGCGGGTAAGCGCTTTTTTTAATCCTGCGTAATTTGCAGCCGCCAGTTGCCACGATTGAGTTTGCTGATTAAAAAGTTGCTCTGTAATGTAGGCAATATTATCTGTTGTATCGGGAATGTAAAAACATTTTTCGTCTAAATTCATTTTGCTTTTTAATAAATCATTCGTGCAACCATTATTCCTGTATTTCCTTTGCGTTTTGCGAGATAATCATGCAGAGGCTCGGCGCTTATCATAACTTTTTCGCCCGACATTGGCGCGTGCATAAAATGTATTCTTCCGTTTTTCTCAACAGCCAAGCCGACATGCGCAATATCAAGCCCTTCTGTCGTACATGTAATTGCAATCAAATCGCCGCTATGTATGTTTTTTTCAATCTCGGCAACTTTGGATTTGGGAATATAATAATGTTTATGCTTGTTGAGATTGTCTTCGGATTTTTTTATTTCCTCAAATGTTTTTTCATCTTTTAGGCGGGGATATTTTTCGCGGTTCTGCGTCATAAAATTTATTGTTTTCGCATAAGGTTCTCCGCCGATTTTTTTTGTGATGTTTTTCACAAATCCTCGCTTTTCGTTAGTTACAATCCAATCTGAAAAATAATGAATACGCGAAGCATAACCATCAACTTCGCCTTTGCGATAACGAAATTGCGCTATGCGTTGTAAATAAGTCTCAAAATTTGCTTCTGATTTTTTCACGAGAGTTGAGATTACAACAACATTTTCGAGAAAAGTTGTACAATCCAATTCGCGCAAGTTTATTGTTAAAACTTCTTTTTCACATTCAAGCGTATGAGCAACATAAGGCGTTCCGATAAAATATTTTCCTATTGCAGGAATAAGTTCCGAATAGTTTTTTGTATCAATATCTTTATCGCCTGTGATTTTCTCAATCAGCGAATCAAATATAAAAATGTCATCTACTTTGTAATTTGTGGGATAGTAAGGATCTGTTACGCCGCATACAATCTGCGTTTTTTTTGTTTGCGCCTGCAATGCGCAGCAAACAAATGCAGCCGATAAAACTATTAACAGTTTTTTCATAGTATTTTGAATTTGAGATGCTGTTTATTTATTTTTATTTTTTGCAATTCTTGCCATTAGTTCTACGCTGCGAATTCTGTCTTTGTACGTATTGTAAGCATTTTGTTTGACAATATCAACGGCGGCATCCGAGTTTCCATCCCAGCGGCGGCAAAGATAAAGAGGTTCGTAAATTCGTCCTATCTGATAGTTTCGCGAAATCGCCAATCCCAAAGCATAATCTTCTCCGTAACTTACATTAGGCACTTTTATTTTGCGTATCACGGGAGTGTAAAAAGCGCGAGGCGCTCCCAGACCGTTTATGCGCAATGCATTATTTCTGCCGTTATCGGGCGTCCATTCTTTGTGGTCGATTATTCCCGGCGCAATCATTTCCAAATCTACATTTACCATTTTGTAAGTGCCGACAACCATTGCGCATTGTTGCTCGTAGAAAGAATCAACAATCTTTTGCAATGTATTTTCATCTATATACAAATCGTCGCTGTCAAGTTGCACGGCAAAGCGTCCGCAGCGCGAGTCCATTACAGCAGCAGTCCAGCAGCCGCCAATTCCTAAATCTTTGCCTTCGGGAATGATATGAACTATCAAATCATTTTCCTTTGCGTATTTGTCAATTATTTCGGTAGTTCCATCTGTGGAATGATTATTGACGATTATCAGATTAAATTTGAATTTTGTTTTTTGTATTAATATTGATTTTATGGCATCTTCAATAGTTCTTACGCGATTGCGAACAGGAATTACAACGCTTGCTTCGGTTTCAAATTTATCTTCATCGAATTTTATTTCCGAAAATTCGGGTTTCAAATATCCGCCTGTGTTTTTAAGATGTTCCGTGCAGGCTTTTTCCATTTCAATTTGTACCTGACGATTTTTCGGGTCAACATAATCAAACAGTTTTTCGCCCGATTTACGTGTGTCAAGTTCGATTTCAGTATAAAGAAATTCAGGTATTCTGAACAGCGAATAAGTTTGCGATACTTTCAATCTTAAATAGTAAAAACCTGCAAATTCAAACTCCTGATTAAACTTTGCAACTGCATTTTTCACCGCTTCGCTCCTGTAAAACAATACCGAACCGAAATTAAAATCATCGCGCAGGCTTCCTATCTGATAATCAATTACAGGATGAGCGCATAATTCGCCGTTTTTCTTTTCATAATAGTCAGAATAAACCAGCCCCGCTTCGGTATCTTCAATCAAACTCGCAAAGCGTTCGAGAGAATATTCTCCAAATTGAAGCGGAGACGTTTTTGTGTATATCAAAATATACTTGCTGTTTGTATTCTCGGCAATAGATTTTATTGTACCTGTTGAATAAAAATTTTTACATTCAATCCATTCGCAATTTTTCGGAATGATATTTGGTTTTTGGGCTGACATTAAAAATATTTTTTCAACAATGCCCGTGTTAAGCATTTGGTTTACAGTTGTTGAGCAATCTTCGTTTTCCTTTACAGGAATAAAACATGAAATTATTTTTTCCATTACAGATATTGGTTTTATAAAGTTATAAAATTAATTTAGAAAGGTCAAAAGTAGTAAAAATTTTATGATTACGATTTTTTTAGTTGATGTTCCGATTAAAAAATCTTATTAATTCTTGATTTTGAGGTGATTTTTTTGTTTTAAAGGTAGAACGCACACGTTCTGGGCATATTTTTTTTGTTTTAGGGGTAGAACGCGCACGTTCTGGGTATATTTTTTTTGTTTTAAAGGTAGAACGCACACGTTCTGGGCATATTTTTTTTGTTTTAGGGGTAGAACGCGCACGTTCTGGGCATATTTTTTTTGTTTTGCGGGTAGAATCAGTTGATTCTGGGTATTCGTTCGTATTATCACGCGAGACTGTTGCCTCACATAATAGCATAGCCTCATTCCAACAAAAGGAAATGATTAATGGTAAATACCTCGTTATTGACAGGATTTACATCTGGTAACTGAAAAATAATTTATTTCATTCCATGAGTTTTTTATATTTAATCTTATGCGGAGTGATGTCGCCAAGCCGTTTCTTCTTATTTTCTTCATATTCGGAATATCCGCCTTCAAAAAAATAAACCTGAGAATCGCCTTCAAAAGCAAGAATATGAGTTGCGATACGGTCTAAAAACCAGCGGTCGTGAGAAATAATCACAGCGCAGCCTGCAAAGTTTTCCAATCCTTCTTCCAAAGCGCGAAGCGTATTAATATCAATATCGTTGGTTGGCTCATCGAGCAAAAGTACGTTGCCTTCGTCTTTGAGAGTAAGCGCCAAATGCAAACGGTTGCGCTCGCCTCCCGACAATACTCCGCAAAGTTTTTCCTGGTCGGCTCCGCTGAAATTGAAACGCGAAACATAAGCGCGGGCATTTATTTCACGATTGCCAAGTTTTACAAATTCGCTGTTTTCAGATATTGTTTCAAATACGGTTCTGGTTGTATCTATTTTCCTGTGTTGCTGGTCAACGTACGAAATCTTTACAGTGTCGCCTGTTGTGAAAGTTCCTTCATCAGGTTTTTCAAAACCCATAATCAGACGAATAAGAGTTGTCTTTCCTGCGCCGTTTGGTCCTATTACTCCAACAATTCCTGTTGGCGGCAACGAAAAATTGAGATTTTCAAAAAGCACTCTGTTGTCGTATGATTTTTTTACATTGATGGCTTCAATAACTTTGTTCCCTAAACGAGGTCCGTTTGGTATGAATATTTCAAGTTTTTCTTCTTTCTGTTTTGTATCTTCGTTAAGCATTTTATCATAAGCCGACAAACGCGCCTTTGCTTTTGCATGACGGGCTTTGGGCGCCATCCTTACCCATTCCAATTCGCGTTCAAGCGTTTTGCGGCGTTTGCTTTCTTGTTTTTCTTCCTGTTCCAGACGTTTGGTTTTTTGTTCAAGCCATGACGAGTAATTTCCTTTCCACGGAATACCTTCGCCTCTGTCGAGTTCGAGAATCCAGCCTGCTACATTATCCAAAAAATAACGGTCGTGAGTTACTGCTATAACAGTACCTTTATATTGCTGCAAATGCATTTCGAGCCATTGTATTGATTCGGCATCCAAATGGTTTGTAGGTTCGTCGAGCAGAAGCACATCAGGTTCTTTGAGCAAAAGTCGGCAAAGTGCAACTCTGCGGCGTTCGCCTCCCGAAAGCACAGATACACGTTGATTTTCGTCGGGACAACGCAAGGCGTCCATAGCGCGTTCGAGTTTACTGTCAAGTTCCCAGCCGTTTACGTGGTCAATTTTTTCGGTAAGTTCGCCCTGACGTTCAATCAAAGCGTTCATTTTGTCGGCATCTTCAAGTATTTCGGGGTCGGCAAATGCGGCATTGAGTTTTTCATATTCAGCAAGCAAATCAACAACATCCTGAACGCCTTCCTGTACTGTTTCTTTCACCGTTTTTGTATCATCCAACTGAGGTTCCTGTTCCAAATATCCGACAGAATATCCGGGAGCAAAAACTACTTCGCCCTGTATGGATTTATCAATTCCTGCAATTATTTTCAGCAAACTTGATTTTCCAGAGCCGTTAAGACCGATAATGCCTATTTTAGCGCCGTAAAAGAATGATAAATAAATGTTTTTTAATACTTGTTTTTGTGGCGGATAAATCTTGTTTACTCCGACCATCGAGAATATTATTTTTTCGTCAGCCATATAATTTAATTTATTTTATTTATTAATATTTTAATTATCTAATCGTGTTGGAACTCCGTTTGGCGCATATTCAAGCAATTCGCAAGGTTCGGATGCCCCTATTTTATGTATTGAGAAAAATCTGTTTGGATATTTCATATTAATAAATGATATATAACGGTTTAATGTATTTACAATTTGTCCTGTATTAGTTTCAGGTCTAAGACGTATGCTTGGCAGAAGTAAATATTTTATATTTCGATTTTCGATATTATACAATAATTCATCCGGATTGTGAATGCTTATTTTATTTTCTAAATCTTTGCATGAATTTTTAAAATCTGTTGCATCCAACGAATATCTTATATTGGAATTATTTAGTTGATTTATCAATTCTTCTGTTTCATTACTGTTTATCGTATATAAACATGCAAAATTACAATCAACTCCATTTAATTTTACATTGCCTGCAATTATATAATTCAAATATGGCATTAATGTTTGGACTTGTACTTTGCCTGCATCTATAATTATTATTGATTTTCCTTGCTGAGCAACAGTTGGTAATGAATCAGCAGGTTGTGATGGCACCGAAAAAATTCCTTCAAACATTCTGCCTGTATAAATATATGAAATACTTGGTTTTCGGCTTGCAATTTTTATGTCTTTATCAATATGTTTATCTGCCCATTGCGACATTAGTATGAAATTTTGCCAGTCGGGTGTTAAGCCTGCAAGCATATTTCCTGTTATATTGCGTTGCAGTACAGGTATATTTTTTCTTATTTTTATCGAGGAATGAGAAAAATTTCCTATAAATAATACTGCAATTATGATTGGATATATAAATCTGAATGAACGTAATTTATCTGAAAATAAATAAAATATTCCGCCAAGTAAAAATAAAAGTATAAACGGATAATAAATCATTATTAAACGGTCTTGTTGCCAATTACTTTGAAGTATGATAAAACTTGCAAAATTCATTACTCCGATGTATATTCCAATGAATAACAGCGATTTGTTTTTTTTGAAAACTGCAATGAGGCAAACGGCAAAGAGAATGTAAGTAAGAATAGTTAAAACAGGCGCAATTGTTTGTGTATTTTCAGGTCTTAAACCCAAAAACATATACAGAAATTTTGATATATAGATATTTGAATTTTGTATTAATCTGTCGATAAAACCTGAAAAATCTTCCATTCCCTGATTTAGGTTATAGAAATTTTTTGCCAGATAACTTTTTATATCATAAGCAGAACCTGCGTAAGGCCAAACAACCTTTTTGAATATCTGAAATGCAAAAAACATAATTGCCGATGCAGAAAGCGTAAAAAACAAGTCTCTCCAACGCAATTTTATTACAAAATACAAAATTATTGCGCCTAAAACGCCAAAACCTATGCTTCGCGTCAAACCTAACGCTAATATTAAACTTCCAAGTATTAAATATTTACGCCAATCTTGTTTTATATTGTATTCGTTTTCGACATCGTTTAAAAAGTATTTTGAAAAATAATAAACAAACAATGCCTGTATTAACATAAAAAACGGTTCGCTGTAAGTGTAACTCGCATAAAAAAACACATACGAACAAATACTTACAAGCAAAAGCGTAGGTATAAGTATAACCGCTTTGATTTTATTGACAAAACTTTTATATAATAACCAAATAGACAATATAATAAAAATTGCCGACAATGCTTTTAATAAAACAATATTAACTCCAAATATCAGAACAAACGGCGATAATATAATCGGATAAAGCGGACCTCTAAATCCGGGAAAAATAAAATCATTGCAAAATTTGTCGGCATTGATAACATAATCACAATCATCGCCGCTTAAACTTGCCTTTACGTCAAACAGTAAAACGCTCATTAATACGCTTATTATGATTGTCAGCCAAAGAAATATTTTTTTGTTGTTTTCAAAAAAAACGGCGTTTGGCTTATCGGTTGTTTTTGAATTTTGTTTATTTTTTTGTTGTTTCATTTTTTGATATTGTGATTAATTGAAAATTTTAAATTTGCCTAATTTCATTTTTTGTAATCTATATGCAAAAGCAACGCCAAGTACGCCAATTCCATATTTAATACTTCGCTTAAAATTTATTGATGATGCATCTTTAAAATATTTTGTAGGACAACTAATTTCTCCAATATTATATCCTTTATAAAATATCTGCGCCAGCATTTGATTATCGAAGACAAAATCATTAGAATTATCGTTATAATTTACATTTTGCAAAACGTCTTTGGTAAAAGCTCTGTATCCTGTGTGATACTCGCTTAACTTTTGCGACATTAAAAAATTTTGTATAAGAGTCAATATTCGATTTGCATAATATTTGTAATGCGGCATTCCGCCTTTTATAGCGCCTTTGCCAAGAATTCGTGAAGCAATAACAACTTCATATAAATTATTTGCAATCATATAACAAATTGATTGTAAGAGCAAAGGTGTATATTGATAATCTGGATGCAACATTACAACAATATCAGAACCTATTTCAAGCGCTTTGTTGTAACATGTTTTCTGATTACCTCCGTAACCTTTGTTTTGACTGTGTTTTATTATATATTTTATTCCAAGTTCGCCTGCAAGTTCCATTGTTTTATCATTACTTGCATCGTCAACAAGAATTATATTGTCAACAATGTCAAAAGGAATTTCTTCATAAGTTTGACGTAAAGTTTTTTCAGCATTGTATGCTGGCAATACAACCGTTATAATTTTACCATTAATCATTTATCTTAATAATTTTTGTGCAAAAATAACTATCTTTGTGGAATTAAACTAATATTTATATGAAAAAAATATCATTTTTAATTATCTTATTAATTTTTGTATCAGTATCGTGTAATAATAATAAAGAAAAAAAATATATATCTGTTTCAAATAAAGCCTTAGGAACATTTTATAATATTACATATTTAGATGAAAATCAAAAGAATTTACAATCCGAAATTGATTCTCTGCTGGATAAATTTAACATGTCGCTTTCGGCATATAATCCGAATTCGATAATATCAAAAATAAATCAAAATATTGATGTTGATATTGATGAGTATTTTGAAAAAGTTTTTTTGAAGGCAAAATATTTTTACGAAATAACAGATGGAGCGTTTGATATTTCGGCATCTTCTCTGTTTTCGGCTTGGGGTTTTGGTTTTGGAAACAAAGAAAAAATTACGCCGCAACTTATTGACAGTTTGAAACAATTCGTTGGAATGGAAAAAATCAATCTTGTTGATGGGAAAATAATAAAATCCGATAATCGCGTAAACATCAATGCCAATGCGCTTGCAAAAGGTTATGCCGTTGATGTTGTAGCCGATTTCTTAATATCTCAAGGCATAAAAAATTTTTTGGTTGAGATAGGCGGCGAAATTGTTGCCGCAGGAAAAAATAAAAACAACGAAAAATGGAAAATAGGAATAGACAAACCTTTCGATGGAAATCTAAATCCCGGCGAAAATATTATACATACAATAGAATTGACAAATAAAGCAATTGCTACTTCTGGTAATTATCGTCAGTTTTACACCGAAAACGGTAAAAAATATTCGCATACAATCGACCCTAAAACAGGTTATCCCGTACAACATTCGTTGTTGAGCGCAACGGTGATTGCCGCCGATTGCATGAGCGCAGATGCTGTTGCAACTTCGATAATGGTTATGGGAATTGAAAACGCAAAAAAATTTATCGCAAAACATCCCGAATATCAGGTGTATTTAATTTACGAAGAAAACGGCGAGCATAAAGAGTATAATAATATAGACAATAATTGATTTTTTGCAAATTAACAATAAATTAATATCAAAATCAATAAATATGTATTATTTTGTAAATGAATAACGCAAAAATAACTTCAATTATCAATGAATTTTATAAGGACAATTATATTTTTCTTTCGATATATTCCGAATAATCACGTATCATAGGTTTATATGAACGTCCCATAATCGGCGAAGATATTATAAAATCTGCCGTAGAACGATTGCATGCCGTAGGAATATTGTACAAACTCGAAATACGCAGCAGTGCTTTTACATCAACGTCATGCGGTTGAGGCTGCATCGGATCCCAAAGAAAAATAAGAACATCGATTTTTCCTTCAACTATCAGCGAACCTAATTGCTGGTCGCCTCCAAGCGGACCTGATTTCAATTTCATCATTCTCATATTACCAAATTCATCATTTGGAAGGCATTTTTGCAAACATTCTTCAATTAATCGACCTGTTGTGCCTGTGCAAACCAGATTATGTTTTATAAGCGTTTTGTGATTAAACTCAACCCATTCTATAATATCTCTTTTTCTGTTATCATGTGCAACAAGTGCAATTGTTTTTTTCTCTTTCATATTTAATGCATTTTATTATGCAAAATTACTTAAATATTTTGAACGGCAAAGCATTCAATGACGTTAATTAGTCTCCTCTAAAAAAGCCTGAAGTTTTTGTCTATGTCATAATGTGCTTTATTTCTTTCTCTTGTTACTTTTCTCTTGACAGAAAAGTAACCAAAAGGTCAAGAGCGGCTGACGCTATACGGTGACTCCGATTTACGTTCATCCTTTGTGGGAACGCCACCCGCTCAACGTTCTAATAACTTTTCTGCAAATTTGTTGTTTCGAGAAATTGCGGAAAATGTAAAAAACAAAAGTTGAATAGCAGGCAAAATCGGCATAGGCTTCGAGGCGGGGAACCCGCTTGACGAAGACGGCGTTAAAACAAAATTCCGTTGAGCCGCAGGCGAAACATTATTTTGTTAGCCGTAGAGACATTAGCGGGTCGCC
>JAISPX010000151.1 GCA_031274595.1 Prevotellaceae bacterium
AGATACTTTGTAAATATTCTTCTAAATTAATGATTTCTGCGGTTTTTCTCAAATATTCAAAAAACTTTTTGCGGTTTTTCTTCACTCTTTTCATGGTGTTCTACCCTTAATTCGCATTACTAATCAATTTTTGAAACTTATAAAATGCCCAAAAAACCGCTATCTTTGCCAAAAATTAAAAAACTAATAAATAATGAAAACTTTAAAAGAAAATGTAAAGGCATTTGATGCCGATGTAGAAAATAATGAAGGCTATTTGTACACCACAAATATGCGCCTGTCATCCGTTCTTTCTACAAAAAGGTCAAAAGAAGAGGTATTAGCTATGCTGGATGATAATGTACATACGGCTATTGATATTGGAACAGGCGATGGAGCTATTATAAACGCTATTCTACAGCAAAGACCCGGACTTAAAATAACAGGCATAGACCCTGCGGCAAAAGCCATCCAGAAGGCTGCGCAGAAATATAAAAATATTGAGTTCCTGGTAGGAAATATATTAGAGCCCGCTACATTGCCTGCCCAAAAATTTGATATGGCTATGTTTCTTGGCGTATTGCATCATGTTAGCGACCCTAAGCAAGCCATAGCGAATGCTACGTTGCTGTCAGAGTGCCTTCTGATACTGGAACCAAATGGCAACAACCCGATATTAAAGGTAATAGAAAAGCTATCGCCCTATCACCGTAAGCACGAAGAACAGTCGTTCCGCTCAAGTGTGCTTAAGGCATGGTGCAAGGATAGCGGTTATGTGGTAGAACGTACAGCATTTATAGGATTTGTTCCCATTCTCTTTCCTGATTTTTTAGCAAGGCTGATTTATTTTTTTCAACCGTTTTTAGAAAAAATATATCCGCTGAAGAAATATTTAGGGTCTCAAATTGTGATGCTTTGTAGAAAAAGCATATAAGAATCACGTCTTTTTTGAAAATTAATTTTCTTTGTGCCATAAGCCTTAAAGCTCAAATTACGCTTAGGTATGGTATTTTGTGGCATCTCGCCAATCCGCTAAAATGGTGTTTGGTGGCCTGACGGATTGCAAGAATAGATAAAATCATCTCATCTAAAAAAACGAACTGCTATAATGAAACAGTGTAAAATGTATAAATTTATTAAACGACTATTTCAAAATAAACTCATCCGCTTTTTTTTGGTGGGCGGGCTGAATACCGTTGTTAATTATATTCTATTCGTTTTGCTGATATGGGTGGGTATCCCCTATGCTTGGGCATTATTGATAGGAATAATATTGGCTATTCTCTTTAATTTCAAAACATACGGGCATTTGGTTTTTCATACCACAAGCAACCGGTTATTATTCCGTTTTATAATAGTTTATGGCATATTATATCTGTTTAACTATGCAGGGTTGCGGATTTGCCTTAGCGCCGGTCTCAACGCTTATATCGGGGGCGCTATACTGGCTATTCCTACCGGCCTGCTGGGATTTTTGCTGAACAAAAGATTTGTTTTCCCCAAAAAAAACCAGCCAGCCGGCGCAGCCGCCAGAAGCCACGCCCCCCACAAAATAATACCCTGATTATTCAGGATAAACACCTTATATTAAAATAATACAGGCACTATTCATTTTAGACTATCTAAAATGAATAGTGTAGCTAAAGTAGCCTCTTTCTCCTCTGTTTTTTGAAATTTATCCCCTGTGTGTAACTTGAAAAGCTTTATGTAAATTTGTAAAAAAATAAATTAGATGGAAAAGCAACATACTGCAAAAGAAATGCAAGATTATATTACGGCTCGGGAGTGCCTGATAATGGTTCAAGGTTGGTGTAATGATATACGTAATCATTCCACGAATCATCAAGATATTGAATTAATTGGTTTTTACATGAAAAGTTTATCCCGGTTAATAAACGATATTCACATAGGAGGGCAAGAAGTTACAGGTGTAATAGAGAAATATGCGCCCCTTATTAAGAATGACCAATTAAATATGAATTTCATACGGAATGAATTAAGCCGGCCGTATCAAGTTCCGGCAACTACGCCCCCCACGAAATAATACAGGCACTATTCCTTCATTTCTTTCGTTTTCTCCACCAACACCAGCCAATCAGCGCAGCCGTCAGCAATAACGACCCCCACGAAATAATACAACTCAAGGAAAAGAGCGCAGGCGCAAATCGCAATTCTATATTATGATCGCCTGCCGCCAGCAGGACGCCGCTAAAGCCGATGTTCACCTGCTCCATGGCGATTTCTTTTCCGTTGTCAAACGCTTTCCAGTCCTTGTCAAACGGGATGGTGAAGAATAACAGTTTGTCGTTCCTTACCGTAATGTCGCCTTTGATATTATTTTGGCTGAAATATGTGATATGGAACGCTTCCTTTTTCAGGCTGTCCGTATCGGCAGCGAGGTCGTCCAAAAGATAATTTCCCGGCAACCGGGAGGTGGAAAACGGTTGCAAGGCTGCATATTTTGCCGTATCGGTGTCCGCTACAATGACCGCTTTCAATAAAGCCACATCCTTAAATGGCAAACTGTCGAACGCATGGCGGGGCATGTAGTGTGAATAGGTGTAACCGAAAGGCAACGTGAATTTATGTTTATAAATATGCACATCGCCTACCGTATTAATAGAGTCGTTTAACAGCAAGGCTTGCGGCGGAAGCGGCGTTTTCGATAAATTGTAATGCACATTGCCGAAAATTTGCAACAGCGGCCGGTCAACGGTTAATCCTTCAAGCCAGCGGGTGGCGTATTCGTTGGCGTCCTCCGGCAGCACTACATTCATCAAGAAGTCCACATAATTCCTTTGGTTGAACGAAGAATAGGAGGCGGTACCGTAAAATCGCTGTATCAACGGATCGTTAAGGCTTTTGTGCATGGCGGGACCGGAACCGTAGGTTTTTTGTACTCTGAAAAAGGAGGTGTCCATACGTTGGAGGTATTGCACGGCATCCACGGAATAGTCGTTGAAACCAGTTTTCCCTTTGACTTCGCCGTAAGACAGTAGATCGCGATGATTAATGGTCGTATTTGCCATAAAAGCCAGTTCAATGAATACCAAACCGACCAACACGGGCTTTACGTAACGGACGGCGCTTTTCACAGAAAACAAACTAATCAGCAGCGTATAAAAAAGCAGGAACACCCAACAGAACGACTGTATGCCGGATTGGAAAAGCGGTAAATTTGCTTGATACGGATGTTTTACCCCCATGATGTTTGGAAAGTAAAGTAAAATAAGTAAACCGAAAAAAGCGCCGAACAAGATTTTGAAATTGATTTTTCGAGTAACCTCCACATGATGCATGGACAACATGGCAAAAACCAACAGTACGACCCCAAACAGAAACGACAAATAGCGATAGTATCTTCCTGAAAAGAGCCAAAACATATAGCGGAACCACGGAAATATAAATGGTAGCAACGCACAAATGAATATTATGGTCACTATCCATTTTTTTCGTTTTGATAAAAACGGAAAGAATTGCGTAAATAATAGCAGGCTCAGCAGTCCTGCGTAGAAGGTCGGAGCTTCCATATAATTTTCGGCGCCCACAAAAAAATTACCCGTTCCCAACATGTCGTTCGAAAACAAACGCCCTATTTTTGTAAGATTGTCCAAGAACCCGTCTGTTTGAAAAACAGGCGTACTCATCAGTTGCGAAAAGAATGAAACCTCCCCGCTTACGCGGGGACTATCAAGCATCAACTGGAATTTGTTCATTGAAATAAAGGCGCTAATCCCTACGCCTAAAATCCCTAACCCTATCAACTGCCCATAAGTAGTTCCTATTTTTTTGGTCAACCCGTATTGACTGTATAAACGAATAAAGGTGTACACGCCGGTAATTACCGAACTAAAAAACAAGTGAAATGAAGTAGTAATACCTATCAATGCAATAGCAAAGGGAAAATAATACCATTTCCCATGCAATAATTTTTCAATAGCCAAAAGCAGGAAGGCGGTTTGATATACATCGGATGAATACTGATGCCAACAACTACCCAATACAATCCATCCGCAAAAAGCATAACACATCGCGCCGATAATCGCCGTGTAGGGGGTAAGGTGCAGTTCGCGTAAAAATAAATAGAAAAACAGACCGGCAACGAGCATTTTCAACGCCTCCATAATCCCCATCAAATAGGCGGTATTACTTGGATTTGCGAAGTACAGTAGCAGGTCGAACGGGTCGCCTGAAAGATATCCCAGATAGTTCTGTCCCATTCCTTGATAAAATGACCATTTGGGGATACCTCCCAAGTTATGGAAATAATCGGAAATGTGGAATAACTGCGGAAGACCGGCATTGATGGAATCGCTGCCGATATCCTTATACAAAAACACGTTGTTCAAAAACAAAAAATCGTGGAAAACGAATAAAATCAACCCTCCCAGCAGGGCTAACAGGATATAAAATCCTTTTTTAGAAGAACGGGGCGGCTCCTGAACAACAGGTTGCGGTTTCTTTTTTTGTATAACCGGCTGTTTGTTTGCCGGCCGTTTCTTTTGCGGATAGTGTGTTGCCATAAAATATTCGTATTAATTTGCAGGCAGTATTCTTTATAAATTCGTGTAATCTGTGGTATCTGTTTAATCGGTGGACTACATCCGCTCCGGCACGCCAACACCCAGTATATTCATGGCGGTTTTCAACACGGCGGCTACCTGCTGCAACAGCAGCAGGCGTTGCGCTTTCAACGCGACGTCCGGTTCTTTCAGCACCGGCGCTTCGTGGTAGTACTGGTTAAATTCCTTGGACAGTTCATACGTGTAGTTGGCAATCAACGCAGGCGAAAGAGCCTCTCCGGCTTCGCGGATTTTTTCGGGAAATGCGTGCAGTAATTTGAGCAGCGAAATTTCTTTTTCATTCAATGCGGCATGGGTTAATGCCGCCTGCAATTGCTGTTCCGCCGCCTTGCGCAGCACCGACTTTATGCGGGCATGGGTGTATTGGATAAACGGCCCGGTGTTGCCGTTAAAATCAATGGACTCTTTGGGGTCGAAGAGCATCGTTTTTTTCGGGTCCACTTTCAGGATAAAGTATTTCAACGCCCCCAAGCCGACCATTTCAAACAGGCGTTGCTG
>JAISPX010000154.1 GCA_031274595.1 Prevotellaceae bacterium
ACATAAATTATTATTAAAGAAAATCTCTAATGCGTAGCGTTAGGGCAAAAACAGATTAAATTTTTGTGTAATAGTAGTTTGTAGATATGGATTTCGCTAATGCTGAATTTGGGTTTATCCAATTACGTACGGTGTTCGACCCGCGTATCCCGACTTACGGCTTACCGCCTGCAAACTCTTTCCTTGTTTAATCTCTTCTACTACTTTTTGCTTGAAGCAAAAACTGTACCGATAACATTTTTTTACCTGTTTTGTCATATTTTTGTCCTCTTTTGCTGTCAACCTATAGCAGGATATGACATCTAATTTTTTTGTGTTTACTCACAAAATTTTCTTCGTTTGAATTCGGAGCAGACTATTGCTGTTGCTACGGAAACATTAAGCGATTCGGGTTTTATTGCATTATCTGAAAAACAAGGTATGCAAAGTTTTTTTGTTACAAATTTTTCTGTTTCAGTCGAAATTCCTTTTCCTTCGTTTCCCATAATTATTAATCCATGCGCCGAAAGTTTTGCGTTATAAATATTTTCACCTTCGAGAAATGTGCCGTAAATATTGATATTTTGGTCAATCATATTAAAAAAACCATTCAAATCAACATAAAAAACATTCACATTGCATATTGCGCCCATTGTTGCCTGTACAGTTTTTGGCGAAAAACAGTCGGTTGTTTTGTGCGAACAAATAATGTTTTGTATTCCAAACCAATCGCACAAACGCATTATTGTACCTAAATTTCCCGGGTCTTGAATGTTGTCGAGAACGATACTCAGCGAATTATTTATTTTGTTGATATCAATTTTTTTATTGGGAATTTTCACAACAGCAAAAGCAGAAGAAGGCGTTTTCAAGAAACTTATGCGTTTCATTTCGTTTTCCGAAATTATTTCTGTTTTGTTGTTTTCGGGTAATTTTGCGGCTGGCAGACAAAATAAACTCTCGATTTCAATATTTGACTGTAAAATTTCGTTTATCAATTTTTCACCTTCCGCAACAAATAAGCCTGTTTCATCGCGAAATTTTTTATATTCCAGCGATTTTATCTGTTTTATTTTTGACTTGCTAATCATCAAGTTTAATATCCAAGAATTTTCAACATCGAGCGGAATGATTGTTCTTTGCTGAAAAGGCGGGTATAATATTCTCCTTTTTCGTTGCGGTCTATAATTATGTGTTTTGGAGCAGGTTGCAAGCAATGTTGTATTCCTCCGTAACCGCCAAGCGATTCCTGATAAGCGCCTGTATGAAAAAATCCTATATATAATGTTTCATCTTTGTTGTATTGAGGCAAAAATATTGCATTGGAATGGGCTTCGGAGTTATAATAATCCTGACTGTCGCAGGTTAATCCGCCAAGTATAACGCGAGTATATTCATGTCCCCAATTATTGATGGCAAGCATTATAAAACGCTGTTTAAGTCCCCAAGTGTCGGGAAGATTTGTTATAAACGAACCGTCAATCATGTACCAACGTTCGCGGTCGTTCTGCTGTTTTTGTCCCATAATGGAATAAATAACTGCGCCGCTTTCGCCAACCGTGTACGAACCAAACTCGCTAAATATATTAGGTTCAGGCGTATTGTACTGAATACAAATGTTTTTTATCTGTGCTATAATTTCTTCCGTCATATATTCATAATCGTAGTCGAATTGCATGGATGTTTTTATCGGAAAACCGCCGCCAATATTGAGCGAATCAAGCGAAGGGCATATCTTTTTAAGTTCGCAGTAAACTTTTACGCATTTTGCCAACTCGTTCCAATAGTATGCATCATCTTTTACTCCTGTATTAATAAAAAAATGAAGCATTTTCATCTCGAAAGAGGGATTTTTCTTGATATGATTTTCATAAAACGGAATGACATCGATATAACGTATTCCCAATCGCGAAGTATAAAACTCAAATTTAGGTTCTTCTTCGGCTGCAATGCGCAGACCTAATTTGCATTTGCTGGTTACAAGTTCGCTGAGCGAATCAAATTCGAACATATTATCAAGCACCGGAATGCAGTTTTTCCATCCAGTATTAACCAAATTAGCGATATTTTCGATATATTGTTGTTTTTTGAATCCGTTGCATACGACAAATATGTCTTTGTTGATAACGCCTTGATTGTATAATTCTTCGATGATGTTTATATCAAAAGCCGATGATGTTTCGAGATTTATTTCATTTTTCAGAGCCTCTTCAAGGACAAATGAAAAATGCGAACTTTTTGTACAATAGCAATAATGATAATCGCCATCGTAATCAACTTTTGCCATAGCAACATTGAACAATCGCTTTGCTTTTTGTATTTGCTGGCTTATTTTAGGAAGATATGATATTTTAAGAGGAGTTCCGTACTGTTTAATGACATCCATCAGAGGAATATCGTTAAAGTGCAATTCATTATCTTCTACCTTAAATTCCGGAGTCGGAAATTCAAAAGTCTGCTCAATTAAGTCAATATATTTATTCTTCACCGTATAAAGTAATTAATTTAAATCGAATAATTTTTATCAATCCGATTGACTCGGAATTAATTTTTTTCGCAAAAGTAGAAAATATTTTTTTGATTTTATATATAAATGTAAATAAAATTTGCAATGATTTGTTATTATATGCGTAACGCTTGATTGTCTTTATTTTTGCACATCTGTTATAATTTTGATTTATATCGAATTATCAATTTCTGTTCAATTTTTGCAAATAAAAAAATGCAACCGGAAATTTCCGGTTGCATCCATGTTTAAAACTTTTAAAAACTAAATAATATGAAAACAGTTATTACCTGCTTTTTATATATTCTTCATTGATACCTTTTATTATTTCATTTGTAATATCCAATCCCGGATTGCCGTACAACACTGTCGAATTTCCTGTTGTGCTTATAATCATGCTATAACCTTTTCCTTCATTGTATTTGTTTACGTATGTCATTATTGCATGTTGAATCTGATTAAGCAAAACTATTTCTTTTTCGGCTAATTCATTTCTAACCTTATTGTGTTCTTCTTCCAAACTTTGTTGACGGCGAATTAATCTTTCTTGTTCCTGTTCCGCTTGCGAACGGGTTATCAATCCTTTGTTGGATTTTTCAGTAAAATCGTTAACATCTTTTTGAAACACGTTTGCTTTTGTTCTCATTTCGGTTTCTGCTTTTGTTACATCTTCTTCGTAACCTTTTCTCAAATCATGATACATATCAAAATTATTTACAATAGAATCCATGCGAACAAAAACAATATCGCCTTTTTCGGCTTTTAAAACCGGAATATCGCCGCTTGTTGAATCTGATGTTGTTTTTTCAATGTTTTTTGAACCGTTGCCACCACACGATGACAATATTAATGCCATTGCTAACGTAAAAATATATGTCTTTTTCATTCTAAAATTTTATAAAATCAGGCTACAAAGGTAAAATAAGTTTTTGTTACATTGCATTTATGCATCGATGAATTTTTGTATGCAATTAGTAAATTTTTCCTGTTGTTCCGCATGAATCCAATGTCCGGATTCTGCAATGATTTCTATATTTAAATCTGAAAAAACGCCTGTAATAATCTTAATATCAGCGTCTGCCACATAGTTTGATTTCCCGCCGATTAGCAATAAAGTCGGAATTTGTATCTTATAATCGGCGTTTTTTGCAAGCGAACCGCAGACAATATTCTTAACATTATTTAATATAGCCGACATATTAAATCGCCATAAAAAACTGCCATTTGATGCACGATATAAACTTTTCAGCAAAAAATTTTGAAGATTTACATCATTTATCTTTTTTGATATTTGTGTGGCGGCATCGTGTCGCGAGCGTATTTGATTAATATTTACGGATGTCAATGCCGACAATATGTTTTCGTGAAATATCAATATTTGTTTTTGATTTTCACAATCGAAAGGAGATATATCTGCGATTATGATTTTTGACAGTAAATCTGGATATTGCTTTGCAAATAAAGCGGCACAACGTCCTCCCATAGAATGTCCGATAATAACAGGTTTTTCAATTTCTTGAGATTTGATAAATTCCAGCAAATCGTTACACATTGCCGCATACGAATGTTCGTTGCTGTGAGGCGAACGTCCGTGATTTCGCAAATCAACAGCAAAAACATGATTCTTTTGCGAAAGATTTTTTGCAACGCTCACCCAATTGTCGGAACAACCATAAAGTCCATGTAAAATAATGATATTATTGCTGTTGCTTCCAAATTCGCGAAAAAACAATTGCATGAGATGTGATTTTTATTTACAAAAACAAAGAAAAATATTCAATTTATGCGATAAATAAATAATTATCGAGCAAAACAAACTATTTTAATACAATTAATATCAAATACATTAAAATTTGTTATTTTTTATTCTTCGCGTTGTCCGTTGTAAAAATCCAAAATCTTTTTGCGGAAAATATAATCGTATTTTGCCTGCGACAAATTTGCTTCCGACTTCATTAAATTAGTGCGCGCATCGTTGAATTCATAAGTTGTAGAACGTCCGTTTTCAAATTTTTCTTTCGCAAATTCGTAGGCTTTTTTTGCCGATTCCAAAGCGGTTTCCGCCGATTTGTATTTTTCATGAGCGCCTGTTGCATTGTAATATGCCTGCTGGATTTCTTTGTACAGATTTTTCTTTGTATTTTCGAGTTGCAATTCCTGATTTTTCACGCTTAATTTTGCCGCACGTATATTGTTACGTGTTTCAAAACGATTGAAAATAGGAATATTCAAATAAAATCCCAAATATTTACTTTCATTGTTTTTCAATTGCTGTGAAAGCGACAGATTGCTTAAACCGTTGATTTTGTAATAATTATTGCTGTAACCTGCGCCGAACGATAATTGCGGATAATATCCGCTTTGCGCAACTTTCACTGCTTTTGCGCTGCTTGCCAAACGATATTCATCGGCTCTGACTGCTGCGCGGGTTGTCAATGCGTTTGCGTAAGTTTGTTCAGGATTTGAAGGCAAAAGAAAATCCATATCCGTATTTGGAGTTTCTATATCAAATCCTTCGGGCGATTTGAGTTCAAGTAATTGAGTAAGCGCAAGAACCGACAGTTGCAAATCATTTTTGGCTTGAACAATTGCAAGCGCATCATTTGCCGTTTGTGATTTTATTTCGTAAACCTGCGCTTCGGATGCTTTCCCGAGTTTATACATTTCTTCAATTCGGTTTAATTGTTGGATGCTTAACTCATTTTGATTTTTTGTTATTTCAAGCAGTTCTTTGTTGTACAGAATTTGCAAATATGCCGAAATCACGGCTAATTCAATATCTTCTCTGGCTTTTTCAAAATCGGCTATTACAGCATGCAAATCAAGTTTAGCCGCAGCAATTGAATTTGGTATTTGAAATCCTGTAAACACAGGAACGCTTGTTGAAACCGACAAAGATGTAGAACCTGAATTTAAACTCTGATAAGAGTTATCGGCAGGAGATGCTCCTCGACCAAACGAAAATGTTTGATTTGCGGTTGCCGTCAGATTCGGTAATCGTTGATTTTTTGCCGTGTTTACCCGTATTTCCTGATTTTGTTGCGAAATCTGCTGCATCTTAACCGTAATGCTGTTTTCTTTTGCATATCTTATACATTCCTGTAAAGTCCACTGTTTTTGAGCGCTTACGGTTGAATAAACAAATATGAATAATATTATTAATATTTTTGACTTCATTTTATTCTTTATTGTTTTTATATTTAAGAATTCATTATTTTTTATTGGAAACAACTGCTCCGCGAATTTTATCATCGGCAGTTAAACCGCTTTTTATTTCTATATTTACGCCATCGGATAATCCGAGTTCTACAAAACGTTTTTCAAAAATCTGTTCGGGCTTTTCGCTTTTCAGAATTTGCACAAAAGACGAATCGTTGCTAAACTCAACCGTATTTTCAGGAATTGCAAGTACGCTGTCGGCTGTCGCCAAAATTATTTCTCCGTTTGCGCTGTATCCTGCGCGAATAAATATATCGTTTTTCAGTTTTGCCGCCGCTTTTATTTCAAACTGATTTGCGCCGCCTGTAGATTCTACTCCTTTGGGTGAAATATATTCAAGTATTGCATCCAATTTCACATCCTGCAATGCGCCTATGGTGAGCGTCATCATCATTCCTTCTTTTATGCGTCCGACTTCCGTTTCGTCAACATTGCCGATAAAAATCATATCGTTCATATTTGCAACTGTTGCGATAGTTGTGCCATCGTTGAAAGTGTTGGACTGTATCACCGAATTGCCGACTTTTATTGGAACATCAAGCACCAAACCGCTGATTGTCGAGCGAATAAGCGTGCTGCTGTATTGCGCCGTGCGCGCCGAAATTCCTTCTTTTATAATTTGCAAAGCGTCTTGCGATGTTTCATGATTTTCTTTTGCAGTTTTATAACTTGTTTCTGCTTTTTCGTATTCTTCTTTTGTTATGATTCCTTTGTCAAACAATTTTTTTTGCCGCTCAAATTCCTGAGTTGCCTGCGTCAAATCTATTTCGGCAGTTCGCAAGCGCGATTCGGCGTTATTGAGCGAGCCAACGTCAGGAATAACTTTCACTTTGGCAATTATTTCGCCTGATGTTACTTTTTGTCCCGCTTCTTTGTAAACGTCCGACACGATTCCCGATATTTGAGGTTTTATCAATATCTCGTCTCGCGGCGAAATTTTGCCTGTAATAATCGTACTTTTTTTAATCGATTCTTTTTTTGGCGTTACTATTTCATAAACTACTTTTTTAGGTTTTGATTTTGTGTAGAGGAAATAAAATGTCCAGCCAACAAGGAAAACAAGAATTCCAACGAAGATAAATTTTAATATTTTTTTCATTTCTATACTTTTTTAATATTTTTATATTTATTTTATATTTACAAATTATTCTTCCGATAATGCCTCAATAGGCTTAATTTTCATGGCTCGAAAAGCGGGACCAAGTCCTGCAAGCGTACCTAAAATTATTATAATAAGAGCAGCCACAACAGATGTAAAAAAATTTATCTGAAAAACTGTTGTTTCTCCGCCGTCCGAACTTACGCCAAGGTCAATCATTTGCAATATTAACACGCCGAATGATATTCCCAAAAATCCTGCAATTGCCGTGATAACAAAACTTTCGCTCATAATCTGAGTCATAATTGTTGATGGTTTTGCTCCGAGAGCGCGGCGTATTCCTATTTCCTGAGTGCGTTCGCGAACCGTTACCATCATTATGTTGCTTACTCCGATAATTCCAGCAAACAATGTTCCGAAACCTACAATCCATACCAAAATATTTACGCCGAGAAATAAATATCCTACTTGCATAAACATTGTTTCAAGATTGAATGAGTTGATAGCCTGCTTATCGTTCGGAGCAATGCTGTGATGCACTTTGAGTATGGTTTCTATTTGTTCCTGAATTTCGCTTACTGCAACATTCGGTTTTGCCATTGCACAAAGTATATCGACATTATCGCCGTAGTTATACAATTTCTGCATTGTTGTAAACGGAACGGTAATCATTTCGCTTTTATCTCCGGTGAAATTAATATTATCGCTTCCTTCTCCTACGCCGATAACTTTGTAGTAAATTCCATCAACGCGAATATCCTGTCCTATCGGGTCTTCTCCGCGATTGAAAAGGGCTTCGTAAACGCGCGAACCTATCATACACACTTTGCGTTGTTCCTGCACATCTATATCATTCAGATATCGCCCGAATGTCATTGTTTGTTTATCAATTTTATCGTAATTGGCATAATTTCCCTGAACTGAAAATGTTCCTTTTTTTTCTCCTCTCACAACGTTATTTTCTGTCGCCGACCACGGCGTAATTACAGGTGAAATTTCATCAAGTCCTCTTACATTTGCTTTTATTATTGCTATATCGCGATTGTTTATTTGCCACCATCTGCCTTTTCTGAAACCTTTGTATGCTTCGCTTGTACGGCTGCTCCACATAAAACACGAATTGCTTGCAATGTCATTAAATTGTCCTGTAATAAGATTTTCCAAGCCTCTGCCTCCGCCTATTAGCGTTATCAGCATAAAAATTCCCCAGAACACTCCAAAAGCAGTAAGAAAGCTGCGTAGTTTGTTGCGGCTTATGGTTATAAATATTTCGTGCCAACGGTCTAAATCAAACATATTCTTTTATTTATTGTTAAGAGCTTCTATTGTTTTTATTTTTACCGCTTTCAGCGCAGGAAAAAGTCCTGCAACAGTGCCGGCAATTATCAAAAGTAATGTCGCTTGTATGGCAACGTTTATATCCACAGTAGGATTCAAAAAAGCGTTAAATGAATCGCGTCCTGCGCTTGGTTCAAAAAAGCCTGATGCAAATTCGGTTATTCCGACTCCGCAAACAAGCCCGATGTATCCGAAAATCGTTGTAATAAATATCGATTCAACAACAACAAGTTTAAGTATGCTGAAAGGCGATGCTCCTATTGATTTGCGTATTCCGAACTCGCGCGTGCGTTCGCGAACGGTTATAAGCATAATGTTGCTTACTCCTACAATTCCCGAAAATAATGTAAAAATGCCAATTATCCATACGGCAATATTTATAAATGTTGAAACTTTTGCCATTTGCATGTAATCTTCAAACCGATTTCTGTACCATATTGCATTATCATCTTTGGGCGAAACCTGATGCAACTGTGCAAAACGTTTTTTATATCGGTTCATAAAATCGGTATTCGTTTCTTCGCTGTCAATATTTTCACTAAGCGTAAAGGCAAGATTTGAAATGTTTACGCCTCTGTTATAAATAATTTGCGCTGTTGACAAAGGAATATACGAACCTGTTACATCCTGACGGTTTTCATTATAATAAATTCCGACAACAGTGTATATAATACCTGCAATATTTACGTTTTTCCCGATAGCGGTTTCGTCTTTGAAAAGAATTTCTTTTGCACGTTGCGAGATTACGACTGCTTTGCGTTTTTCGCGAATATCCAAATCGTTAATAAAGCGTCCGTCTCCCTGCGCTATTTTCAGCCCGTCAATAGTAAGCCTTTGAGGATATACGCCTTGTATTGATGATGAAAGATATTCCTGCCCGTTGCTTATATTTTTTGATCCCAGATTAATATTTCCTACCGCAAAATTTACTTCTTTCTGAAATTCGGCGGATGTAAACTCCAAATCTTTATTATCAAGACCAATCCAGCGTCCCGACTGAAATCCTGCATAAGGAATATTTGTGCGTCCGCCCCAAATTTGTACAACATTCTGCAATCTGTCGCCCCAGTTTGAACTGAATCCGTTTTTCAAACCGTTGCCCGAACCAAGCAAAACTATAAGCATGAAAATTCCCCACGCTACGGCAAATCCTGTGAGAAAAGTTCTCATCTTGTTCCGCCGAATGGTATTTAATATTTCGTATAAAAGGCTAATCATACTTTACTGTTACTTAATATTTTGTATATCGAAAGTAGAAAGTGCGTGTTCGGAATTATCTTCTATTTTTTCGATAATTCCGTCTTTCAGCCGTATAATTTTGTTTGTTTGATTTGCAACTCCCGATTCATGAGTTACAATTATCATTGTCATTCCTGTTGCATTTACTTTTTTAAGAACATCAAGCACTTCGGCAGATGTTTTGCTGTCCAATGCTCCTGTTGGTTCATCGGCAAGAATGATTTGCGGTTTTGAAATCAAAGCGCGTGCAATTGCAACCCTTTGTTTTTGTCCGCCCGAAAGTTCATTCGGCATGTGATACGCCCAATCTTTTAATCCTAATTTATCCAAATATTCAAGCGCTATTTTGTTGCGTGTTTTTCGTCCCACTTTTTGATAATACAGCGGAAGCGCAACATTTTCTATTGCATTTTTGAACGAAATAAGATTGAACGATTGAAAAATAAAACCTATTAATTTGTTGCGAAAATAAGCAGATTTTGTTTCGCTTAAATTTTTTATAAGCACATCGTTTAGATAATAATCGCCTGTGTCATAATTATCAAGGATACCGAGAATGTTTAACAGTGTTGATTTTCCCGAACCCGAAGCGCCCATAATCGAAACAAATTCGCCTTTATTAATTTCCAAATCAATTCCTTTAAGTACATGCAGCGGAGCTCCGTTGTAGTAAGTTTTATTTATGTTGCGTAATTTTATCATTTTTATTTATATTTCCGATAATTGTTAAATCCGTTTAAGATTTTCAGTTTGCAAATGTATATTTATTTTTAGTTGCTTTTAATATGTCGCCGTTAAATTTTACTAAATCTGTTTTTTATAATAAACTCAAACGTTATTTTTTTATTATTTCCAGCAAAGATAAATGTTTTTCAGATACCATGTATTGCAGAGTAGTATATATTTTGGTTAAAAAACGTTAATCCGCATATAATCAGACATAAACTATATTCATTTTTATGGTTTTTGCCAAAAATATTCTGGATCATTTGTCGTAACATTATTTCCATCATTGTGGGAAAGTTTATAATCAACAGGAGTAAGAGATACATAAATTTCCGCATTGCTTCTGTAATGGCTTTCGGGATTAAACTTACTGTTTGCGGGACATAATCTTTGGGTTTTAAATTTTTCGCTGATTGAGTTTTGAATTGTTTGCGTATTAGCCATAAATGCTTCTGCCGATAAATCATTTGTCTGTGCTGTCAACGCTATATTGCACACAAATAATGACAAAATAATAATGAGTTTTTTCACGTTTTTTTATTTTTAATTAATACTACAAATTGATAAAATTACAGTTATCCCATATATATATAACGAATAAACTTGCATTTTATTGCATCAAAAACACAAAAAAATCAAATATTTTTATCAATTCATTTGTAATTAGACATATAGAATTGTTAAATTTTTAATAAAAATATAATCGCAAACTTAAATCTACTAAGTCTGCGATTATTGATTATTTTATAACTTAATTAGATATTTTTTATTTCTTTTGGTTTCTGATTGTATTTGAATATAAATGCAAATGCTATTGCGATTACAAGCGCATAAGCGGCAAAAATAAACCATGCCGTTGACCAACTTGGCTTTTCGGCGTTATTAACAAAATGATTTACAATCGCTCCTGCCGCATAAGAACCGACAATTGCGCCTATTCCGTTTGTCATCAACATAAACAAGCCTTGTGCGCTTGCGCGTATTTTTGAATCGGTAGTTTGTTCTACAAATAAAGAACCGGAAATATTAAAGAAATCAAACGCCATGCCATATACTATCATCGAAAGTATAAGTAACGACAAGCCATCGCCCGGATTTCCAATTCCAAACAACGCGAAACGAAGCACCCACGCAAACATACTCATTAACATAACTTTCTTTATGCCAAAACGTTTTAAGAAAAATGGAATTGTAAGAATAAACAAGGTTTCGGATATTTGCGAAACAGAAAGTAATATAACAGAATGTTCCACGCCAAAAGAATGTGCATATTCGGGAATACTTGCAAAACTGCTTAAAAATAAATCTCCGAAACCGTTTGTAATTTGCAATGCCGCTCCCAGCATCATCGAGAAAATGAAAAACACAGCCATTCTTTTGTCTTTGAACAATGTAAAAGCGCGTAATCCCAAAACATCAACCAGCGATTTGCTTTCGGGATTTTTGTTGACATCGCATTTGGGCAGCATAAACGAATAAATGCCTAAAACAAAAGCCGCTATAGCCGACACATACAATTGAATTTCATTGTTTTTAAAACCTGTTAAGTCAACAGTCCACATTGCGCATATAAATCCTACAGTTCCCCAAACGCGAATTGGCGGGAAATCTTTTATTACATCCATTTTTGCTTTTGAAAGAGCATTATAGGCTACGGTATAACTTAATGCCAACGTGGGCATGTAAACCATAACGCTTGCCAGCATTAAAGCGTATAACGGAATGTAAGTTGCTTGAAACGAAGCGGCAATCAATAAAATTGCTCCCAGCAAATGACAAATTCCGAACAATTTTTGCGCAGGAACCCAGCGGTCGGCAATAATGCCAAGCAGCGCAGGCATAAATAACGATGCAATGCCCATTGTAGCAAAGAAACTGCCGATTTGCACGCCATCGAAATGCAACGTGTTTCCTACATAACTGCCAAACGAAATTAACCATGCTCCCCAAATAAAAAATTGGAGAAAATTCATTACAATAAGTCGAAGTTTTAAACTCATAGCGATTTTTTTAAAATATTTTAATTGTCAAAATTAAAAAATATTCGTGATTTAATAAAATTATGTTTTTCAAATGTTAGTATTTAATAATAAAAAACATTTTATTCAAAATCTTCATACAAAAGATATTTCTTGCGCATTGCCTTATATTCTGCAAGTTCTTCTTTCCACGAAGCCCGAATTTCTTCTTCGCTGAGTCCGTTTTTTATTTGTTCCTGCAAAGTTGCATTTCCTGCAAGTTTGTTAAAAAAGTCGGGACGTGAAAAAAAACTGAATCCTTCGATTTGCTGTGATTTTTTATAAAGATCAAGAATGTATTTTAATGTAAATTTTGATGTTTCGGGATTTTCGTTTCTCAAATCAACGCCGTAACATTGTTGTCCTTTGTTTTCAACGTGAGCAGTCATTCCCGGACGCGATTCGGGCATGAATGTATATTCGCCGAAAACAGTATTCGGATAACCTATTTGCTGAAACGGAAAATCTGTGCCTCTGCCTACATTTATGTCTGTTCCTTCAAACAAACAAAGCGATGTGTATAAACGCACCGAAAGATAATTCGGCAAACTTGGCGATGGCACAACAGGCAAACGATACAAGGTTTTGTGCGAATAATTTTTTACTGGAATTATTGTGAGTTTGCATTGCAAGCCGTTGTCAAGCCAGCCTTCGCCGTTTATCATTTGTGCAAGTTCGCCGATAGTAAGCCCGTGAATCATTGCAATTTTATGATAACTGACGCCGGATTTAAATTCATCGCTTTTGCGCACGGGTCCGTCAACTTGGTCGCCATTTGGATTTGGGCGATCAAGAACTATTAATTCTGTTCCCGCATTTGCGCAAAGTTGCATAACTCTGTGCAACGATGTGATATATGTGTAAAATCTTGCACCTACATCCTGCAAGTCAAAAATCATAATATCAACCGATGCGACAATAGAATCAGCCTTTTCGTTTTTGCCGTAAAGAGAATGAAGCGTTAATCCTGTTTTGCTGTCGATGTCGTTTGAAACTTTTTCGCCTCGCTCGATGTTTCCGCGAAATCCATGTTCGGGAGCAAAAGCAAATTTCAAATCAACATTGTTTTCAAGCAACACATCTACCAAGTGTTTTTCGCCGACAATGGTCGTTTGGTTTCCCATCATTCCTGCTTTTTTACCTTTCAGCAAAGGCAAATATTTTTCGGTTTGTTCGGCTCCTGTTATAATGTTTTTGCTTTCATTGTTTTGAGCGCAGGCAATTGTTATTATGCTTGCAAAGATTAGCGCAAAAGTTAATTTTATTTGTTTCATTGTTTTTGTTGTTAAATATGTACAAATGTACATGAAATATCTGAAATTACACATATTTTAAAAATAAAAATGCAAGACATTTGCAAAATACAGTCGTCAAAAAAACACTAATATGAAACAGCCATCAAAGTATGCTTAATGCTTTTTTTCGTGAATACAAGCGCTTTGTAATACGTTTTAAAATATAGCATTTTTTTAGAAAAAGTGTTTATGCATTGAATTATTTTTTTTACATTTGCGGCTAATAATACTAAAAAACACAATGAAAAAAATAATAGTTGGCATAGTAAGTTTAAGCCTTATTGCTGCAAATGCAAAAGCGCAGGAAATTTTAGATGAGGCATATTTGGAATGTTCTTATACTTTTACGCAAATGATAGATACCATAACGCAAAAAAAATCAATAGGCGATACTGATATGCGATTACTTGTTGGGAAGAAATTCAGTAAATTTTATAGCATCAAATTACATGAACTTGATTCAGTATTAAAATCTATGACAGAGACAGAACAAATATCTATGCTTTCTAGTGGCGGATTAACGGATTTCATACAAAAATACCGTTCAACAGAGGGATACAAGGTATATACAAATCATATAGAACACAAAATAATATTTACAGATGTGCAGCCACCAAATAGAATATTATATAACGAATCAACACCTAAACAAGATTGGAAAATTGAGAAAGAAACAAAGGAAATTGCAGGCAACAAATGCCAAAAAGCAACATGCAATTTTAGAGGAAGAAATTATGTGGCATGGTTTACTAACGAGATACCGATAAGCGAAGGTCCATGGAAATTCAACGGATTGCCGGGATTGATAGTAAAAGTATATGATACGCAAGAACATTACGATTTTGAACTTACGTATACGCGTAAAATCAAAAAAGAAATTACATTTAACGAAAAAGATTTTAAAGAAATAAGTCTTAAAGACCATATCAGAATATGCCGACACAGGATACAACATCCTCTCGAAAATTTCAGGAATGTTCGCTCTACATTAAATCCTGACCCTAAAAAATACGATGTAAGGGAAAGAGATATAAAATAATAAAAACAGCAGAGGTGTAAAATCTTCACGCCTCTGCTTTATTAAAACTAAATGAAATTAAAAATTAAAACATTCGCACAAATGAAGATTGTATATTCACAAGCCGAAACCATTTCGGCAGGTGCGGATTTCAGATTTTCAAAAAATATATTGTATTTTTTTAGAAAAAGTGTTTACATATCAAATTATTTTTATTACATTTGCGGCTAATAATACTAAAAAAATACGATGAAAAAGGATATAAACAGTATTCTTGAAATTTTCTGTTTGTGGCAAATCTTGCAACACAGGAGTTTTTTGTGTTTATTCAGACCCAATAGCCGCCGCCATAACCCATTGATTATCAGGGGGGGGGTAAACCCTCAATTAAAAATAATTTTAAAAAGATTTACGGCAACAATACATTGTTTGCGTATGAAAATAACATTATGTAATTACGCTAAAACCGATTATTACTAAGTAGCCCTGCTAAGAGCGAAATGAACATGTTTATTTTTTCGGCAAAATTAACAAGGTTAAAAATAGCCGATGCAGAACCAAATCTGTATGAAAAATTGGGGAGTAACCGAAAATCCTTACGAGTATGAAATATTAAAAAGAAATAAAAAAATGAAACTAAAAAATAAATTAGCCGCTATAGTATGCGGTTTAGCGTTATTATGTTCTTTAAATTATATGTCTACGGCAGCACAGGCATATTCAGAATATTGCTTTGATGTTACCACTGTAACAAAATGTGGTACAATTCGTAATTTCCGTGCATGTGATTTACAATCGGCATGGAATTTAGCAGGTATCTATGAAATTTTAGATTGTGGTTTATAGAAAAACAAAAAGGGAAGTCTGATTAATTTCAGGCTTCTTTTTAAACAAAGTCATTATGAAAAAAACTTTAATTTTATCAATAACCCTGATTTTATTTGCAGTACAAATGATGGGGCAAAAAGCAAGAATAGATACAGCAACATTGCGATGTAAATATACATTTACGCATATAACTAATCTGACAAAAAACACAGGTTATAGCGAACTAATGACTCTTGATATAGGAAAAAATATTTGCAAGTTTTATAGTGAAAATCAGGAATTATATGATTCAATTATGAAAGAGCAAGTATTGACGGCTATGGAAAAGGCAGGAGCATCACGAAAAATTACTCTTGTGTCCCCCTCGTCGGTAAGTCAAAGCAGGGAGAAAACGGTTGTGTTTTTCAACTACCCTATAGGAAAAATAACTGTATCAGAAAGAATTATTGAATTTTATGAATATACGGAAAATATAGAGAGTATCAATTGGCAATTTTTCCCAGATGAAGCAAAAGAAATTTTAGGTTATAACTGTAAAAAAGCAACATGTACTTTCAGAGGCAGAGATTATGAAGCGTGGTATGCTCCAGATATTCCCATAAATCGAGGTCCCTATAAATTTAGCGGTTTGCCAGGTTTAATACTTCGTGTAAGCGACAGTCAAGAGCAAGTTCAATTTGTTTGCGAATCTATAGAAAAGTTATCTGTACCAATAACTATAGATAACGAAATCTATGGAGATGCAGTAAAAATAAGTAGAAGAGAATATCTAAAAATAGAAAGAGATTTTTACGGCAATCCAATGTCAGTAATGGGGCAATTTTCAGGAACCGGTACTGATGCAAGTGGTAATCCATTGCCACCAGTAAGAAATTTACCTTACAATCCCATAGAACTCGAATGATGATAAAATTTTGCAGAGGCAATCTTCACGCCTCTGCTTTATTAAAACAAAATGAAATTAAAAATTAAAACATTCGCACAAATGTATATTGTATATTCACAAACCGAAACGATTTCGGCAGGTGCGGATTGCTCATCGGCAGGTGCGGATCTCTCATCGGCAGGTGCGGATTGCTCATCGGCAGGTGCGGATTTGTCATCGGCAGGTGCGGATTGCTCATCGGCAGGTGCGGATTTCAAAATTTAATCAACCATTTCGTATTTTGATTTATGGAAATTGCAATTTGATGCATCTACATAATAAAGATTTATTAATTACTTTTGTAAATGATTTTGCAAATCGAAAATATAAAAAACAAAAGCGATGCCGAATTACTTTCACTTTTTCGCAGCAGTTGCAACAGCGAATATTTGGGTCATCTTTACAATCGTTATACGCATCTCGTGTATGGCGTGTGTTTGAAATATTTGCAAAATTGCGAAGATGCGCAGGACGCTGTGATGCAGATTTTTGAATTTCTTATCGGAAAAATAAATAAATATGAAATAGGAGTATTTCGCACATGGATTTACAGTGTAGCACGAAATCATTGTTTGCAAAAACTGCGCAAAAAAAACATGGAAATATTAACGGATTTTGCTGTCGATTTTATGGATTTTTCGGATATTACGCATCTACTTTATGAAAAAGATGATGAAAAACAATTTGTAGCGCTCAAACAATGTATTGAGCAATTGCCCGAAACACAACGTTGTTGCATCAAAATGTTTTTTTTCGACGAAAAATCGTACGCCGATATTGCCGATGAAACAAAATATCATCTTAAAAGCGTAAAAAGTTATATACAAAACGGAAAACGTAATCTTAAAATATGTATAGAAAACAGATTGAAAAATGAATAAAGAAAAAGGCATAAAATCATATTTGAATTTGCTTGATTACATAAAAGGCAAACGCAAAGGCTCCGATGCAAACCGTATCGAATGTGAGGCAATGACCGACAGGTTTTTGTGCGAAGCGTTGGAAGGTATTGATTCGGTTGAAGATAATCATGCCGAAAATATTGAGAATTTGCATGAAAAAATTATGCGGCGAGCATCGAAGCGAAATAAATATCATCGTAAAATTATGATTTGGGGAGCGGCTGCAAGCATAAATACAATCTTCACATGGTCGGCGGCTGCTTGTGTGAGTTTGGGAATTGCAGGCGGACTTATTTATTTGTCAACATCCGGCTCAAAAAATTCAGGAACAGAATTAGCAATTTCGGAAAATAACGAAACGTATCGCAGCAACGATTTTATTGCAAAAATAAGAGATTCAAAAAAAGAAATTATCGAAGAAGAATTTTTGACTGCAACTGTCATTGAACCGCCGTTGCCGAAAGACATAAAAATTCCCGAAATAAAATCCAACAATATCAATATTATCGAAAGAAATACAACAACAAAAGATATCATGAACTTTGCAGAAGACAGCATTGCCGCCGAAAAACATATAATCAAGTACGTAAATCCCCAAAAATTAGAAGCGGAAACTTATGTCGATGAAAATATTCCTTTTACGGTTGTTGAAGAATATCCGAAATTTATGGGAGAAGATGCAAAAACTTTCGTCGATTGGGTTCAAAAAAACATAAAATATCCAGATAACGGCGTTTGCGTGTCGGGGCGCGTTGTATTGAGTTTTGTTGTTACCAAAGATGGAGATGTGGCTAATGTAAATATTATAAAAAAATTATCGCCTGAATTTGATACAGAAGCAGTACGAGTAGTTTCTCTGTCGCCCAAATGGACGCCTGCAAAACAAAAAAATGTTCCTGTTGATTTTGAGTTTACATTTCCGATTACTTTTCATATATACTGATTTCATTAGTCGAACAATTCAAAAAATTTCACGTAAATTTGCGCTTAATTCATAAAGATGCCCAAAATTTTAAACATAGAAACAGGAACATCGATTTGCTCGGTTGCTTTATCGCAAGGCAGGCGCATTATTGCTTTGCGCGAAAGCGACGGAGATATTGCTCATGCGGTTAAACTTTCGACATTTATTGATGAAATAATGAACGAAGAACATCTGCAAATTGCCGATTTGGACGCAATTGCAATAAGCGAAGGACCGGGTTCTTATACAGGAATGCGCATCGGCGTTTCAACTGCAAAAGGTTTGTGTTTTGGAGCCAACAAACCTCTGATTGCAGTCGGAAGTTTGCAGTCGCTGACAAAATTAGCCATAGAAAAGACGAAACCTGAGTTGGAAATTCTTATGTGCCCAATGATAGATGCCAGACGTATGGAAGTTTATACGGCATTATTTGACAACAGCGCCAATATGATAAATCAAATATCTGCACAGATTGTGAACGAAAACACTTATTCCGAATTGTTGAAAACACATAAAATAATGTTTTTTGGCAATGGCGCCGAAAAATGTAAATCGGTAATAAATTCCACGAATGCAATATTTGTTGATATAAAAGCGTCTGCAAAAGGAATGATTGACATTGCTTCCGAAAAATTTGCCAAATCCGATTTTGTTGATATTGCATATTTTGAACCTTTATATCTGAAAGATTTTGTTGTAACAAAATCAAAAAAGAATCCGCTGCAATCGTAATTTTGAGATATAATGGTTAATAAATTCTCGCCTTTGCAATGCGAAACAAGTAGGGCATAATGCCAAAATCACTAACAACCTCTAAAATATTCTAATTCTTCTTTCAAATCCAAAAACGGATATTGGGCTTGTAATTGAGCGGTTTTTTCAAAATGTGTTTTTAAGAATTTGCGATGTTCGGCGGTATTCGGATTAAAGGCTTTGTGCGATTTTGCTTCCGAGATTTTCTTTATTTCTTCCATTATTTTCAAAGAATCACTGTGTATTATGGCGGTTGAAAATTTTTGCCAAATATAGTTTACTGCAAGTTTTGAAGGATGCAACATGTCGTCGGCATAGAAACGATAGTCGCGCAGTTCGTCCATCATTATTTCGTATGCAGGAAAATATCGGCAGCAATCGTTTGATTTGCAAATTTCGTCAACAGCAATCAGCAAACGCGATTTGCTTAATTGATTTTCGTGCGCTCCGTCGCTTAAATGGCGCACAGGACTTACGGTGAAAATGAATTTTGCATTGCAGTTTACTGTTCTAATATTTTTTATTGCAAGATTAACAGCTTCTGTTATCTCATTTATTGACAGGTTTATTTTCTCAAATTCGCCATTTGGAATTTTATGACAATTTGCAACTATTTTGTCAAGTTTTTTGTGTTTGTAAGCGGTTGCCGAACCGAAGGTTAATATTATAAAATCAGAGTGTTTTATAAATTCTGCGCCTTGTTGCTGTGAAACATTCATTTTGTCTGCCGCTTTTTGTTTTTTGTCTGCCGAAAATGAAGTGTGATAAGCAAAATTGCAGTACAAACCGTTGTGTAGCAACAAGTCGTTTTCATCTGTTTTTTTGTTTTCAATCAATAATTTTATGCTGTTTGCAATCGAAAAAGGATTATAAATAACGCCAAACGGATTTATACAAACATTGAATTTTGCTTCTGACAAAAACTCGCCGATATTATTTGAAAAACATGAACCAAGCATTAAAATTTTACTTGTATGGCTTATTTTTTCGGCAAACGGTTTTATATTTATTTCGGTTTTCAGATACATTTTTAAATAAATTTTATTGAACATATTTAATTATTCATCAACTTTTATCAGCATTATGGCATCGAATATTTCATTTTGATTTGATTTGATTGTATATTTGAAATTTGCTGTTTTCTTTTGTTCGTGCATGCCTGTTAAAATCCATTTGTTGCTGTCTGTGATTGGGGTTTCGCTGCTTTCGCCGACAATCCATTTATATATTTTGTATTTTCCCGGTTGTAATTTTTTGTGTTTATATTTTATTTTACTTCCCGATTTTTGCGAAGACAAACAATCTTTTCCCAAATATACAATTTTATTCGATTCGTTATTATTCCATTTACCTTGTGTTTTGGCGTTTTCGTTTTCAATAATTATTCTGTTCGGCGTGGATATTCCAAAATACATTGCAATTGCATCCAATGTTGTTTTACCAAAATCGCGTAAATTTTCAACATTCAACCAAACATTGCTTTTGCCGAAATATGTATATGGAGTTTCGAGCGTCATCGCAACTGTTTTATCTCCGAAATTATCCCAAATCCAGCCCTCAGGATAACGTAACGCCATTTTTGAAAAACTTAATTCGCTCGGATACAAATAAGGATTGTTGAACATATTGAGATAACACAAACGCAACTGGCGACTTAAAAATTTCTCGTTTGTTGTCTGCGCATTATGAACCCAATATGTTGCATGATTTGCAACTTGAGAGTGCATATTCAGCATTAAGTCAAATCCGCCGTCAGCGGTGAGTTCTGTCATTTGACGTTTAAGATTTTTGACTTCAACAACCGTTTGCGACTCATCTCTGTCCCAGTTTATTTCCTGATTTACGCCCAGCGAATTGGAACGCGACAATCCTTCGGCAACGCCATCGGGATTTGCAAATGGCGCAATGTAAAACACAAATGATTTTCGGTATGTTTCAGCATCTTTGTTATCGGCAAGCAATGCATCGATTAATCCGTCGAGTTGCCACGAACTTGGCGTTTCGCTTGTGTGAGTGCGTGCATGAATCCAGATTTTGTATTTATTTGCATCGCTCACGGTTTTGTCGGTGATTGTCAAAAGTTGCATGTTTCGATTTTTGAAACTGTATCCGAAAGTTTTTATTTCAACCGCTTCGTGTTGCTTCCATTTATCAATTCTGTTTTGCAAAAAGGCGTTTGTATATGGAATAAAATAAGCGATATAAACTGTATCATGGTCAAAATATTTTGAGATTTTTTTCAGGCTTGCCTCGTTTGCTTCAAATCGTTGAAACTCGTAATTATTGTATGAATAAACGGCTCGCAACGGGTCGGTATGCTTAAAATCGAAATAAATATATTTGTTTCTTGCGCCTGTCATTCTAAAATAAAACCATCGCGCGCTTGGCGGCAAAGCCGTATCAACAGGATTTTTCGGGTCGAAACGGGATTCTACAATATACGATAAATGCAGTGTAGAGTCTTTTTCGGATGTTCTGATGTAAACAGAGTCGATTTGTATGATTTTTCCGACAGAACCGCTTTCAAAATCCGTGTCGAATTTTACCTGAGCGCTTACCGTCAGGCTCAAAAAAAGCGTGATTATTAAAACCATTATTTTCGTGATATACTTCATTGTGATTTATATTTTTGTTGTGTTATATTTTTCAGATTTCTTTTTATTCCTTCGTATCCTGTGCGCATTAACGGAGAATTTTTAAATGTGATTTTAAAATTATCTTCATCAATATTTTCCCAGTCATCAAACGACATATTTAATATTTCATCAATAGGTTGAAATTCCTTGTGATTACAGATTTTTGCGCGTTTGTTATACGGGCATACCTGCAAACATCTGTCGCAACCGAAAAGCCAGCCGTGAGTAGAAATATTTATTTCGTTTTTATTTTCTATTGTTTGATATGAAATGCATTTTTGCGAATTTACAACATAAGGCTCTGTAATTGCCGAGTTCGGACAATTTGCAATACATTTGTTACATGCTCCGCAAAAATTTCCAACGAGCGGCTTATCGTATTCCATTTCAATATCAACAATCAATTCCGACAAAAACACAAACGAACCCAAAACAGGAGAAATAAATACAGACGATTTTCCATACCAGCCCAAACCTGCGCGAACAGCCCATTCTCGCTCAAATACGGGAGCGCTGTCAACAAATCCGCGACCGTTTATTTCTGGGAAAATTTGATTCAACGAAACAAGCAGAGAGTTTAATTTTTTGCGAATAATATTGTGATAATCGTTCCCGAAAGCGTAACGTGCAATTTTCGGAGCGTTTTGGATTTGGATAAAATTGCTGTTATAACTAATCAAAAGACAAATAACCGACTTGGCATTTTCTACGAGCAATTGAGGGTTCAGTCTCATTTCGAAATGGTTTTGCATATAATTCATCGACGCATTGTAACCCTTATCAAGCCACTTTTGCAACACGTTTTTTTTATCGCTCAAATAATCGGCTTTTGCAATGCCGCAAGCGTCAAACCCAACCTGCGCAGCCTGATTTTTTACAATATTCGATATTTCCGACAATCCTATCATAATACAAATTTAAGCGATAATTTTTAATTGTTTTTTACTTTAAGCAAAAAAGAATCGGTATTTTCATTTTATTATTTACGATTTACTGATAATTGAGGCTGTCTTAAAAGTCCATTTAAACGCAAAGAACACCAAGAAACCGCAAGGGTCGCAAAATTTATATCGCTGGCATTATGCCCTTTGTGAACTTCGTGAAAATTCTTTGCTAACTTTGTGTTTGAAAAATATTCCTTTTAAGACAGCCTCCAATTTGCTATTTGCCATTTTATCATTTTACCATTGGAATAAAATACCCAAATAGTAAAGAATTTTAACACTCCCCAAAAAAAATTTGTCCCATAATTTACATTATGTTAACTTTCGGCACAAAGTTAACTTATTTTTCAATAAGTTGCAAATTTTAACTTTTTGATTTTCGCCTCTCAAAAATCATCATTTCGCTGATTACCTTGTATTTAAAACTTAACATAATGTAAATTATGGGACAAATTTTTCTAATGTAAAGCAAATCAAATATGAAGAAGTCATTGTTTTTGTTTTTTGTTTTGTTTTTTGTAACAAACACAACTGTTTTTTCGGAAACAGAGATTGATTCTGTTTTTTCCGTTTTGTTTGAAACTATGAAAAACAAGGAGAAATTCATTGCGGCAAAAGAAAATCGCATTAATGCCAATATGAAAATGCTTGATGTTCCCAATCTGTCGCTTTCGCAGCGATATTTCATAAATCTGCAGTTATATAATGAATATAGCGTTTACAAAGTGGATTCGGCAATACACTACATGGAAATAAATATGAATATAGCCGAAAAATTACAAAATACCGAATATATTTATCAAACCAAACTTAATTTGTCTTTTGCCTATTGGATAAAAGGACGATTTCTTGAATCGGTGCAAATATTAAATAGTTTAGAACGAAAAAAATTTGACGATTTGCCTAAATGGTTATTTATTGATTACTATGAAGCGTACAAGCGTATTTATATCTATTATTTTAATACAGAGGAAAATAAAGAAGGTTATTATTATAAAACAAGTAATTTGTATCGCGATTCGCTGTTGCAGATTATTCCTGTTGACGGAATTTCGTATCATGTGCTTACTGCAGAAAAGTTGACCGATGAAAACCGTACGGAAGAGGCAAAAAAAATGTTGTTTGATGCGCTGAAAATATCACAAACCGAAGACCGTGAACGTGCCATTTTGACTAATATTTTAGCAAATATTTATAAAACGGAAAACAACATCAAAATGCAGAAAAAGTATTTTGCATTATCGGCTATTTACGACATTCAAAATGCTGTAAAGGAAAATACTTCAATGATGTCGCTGGCATTGCTTTTATTTGAAGAAGGCGATATCGACAATTCTTACAAATTGATAAAATTTTCGATGGACGATGCTGTTTTTTGCAATGCCCGTTTTCGCGCTTTTGAAATTTCAAAAGTATTTCCGATTATCGATGCCGCTTATCAAAGTAAAACGGCTGCACAAAAAAGCAAACTTACAAAATATCTTTTTACGGTAAGTTTGTTGTCATTATTTCTTATTATTGCTGTGGTTTATGTTTCTATACAAATGAAACGATACGCCAAAATCAGGCAAAAACTATATGCTACAAACACAAAATTAAACGAATTGAATGTCAATTTGCACGAGTCAAACATAAAACTTAATGAACTCAATAAACAATATTTGGCTGTAAATCAGAAACTGAAAGAAGCCAACCGCATAAAAGAAGCCTATCTCGGAAAATTTATTGATTTGTGCTCAAATTATATCGAAAAACTGGATAATTATCGTCGCCGACTCAATCGTATTGCCATCGGCGGAAAAATTGATGAATTGATAAAATCGTTGAAATCGTCGCAATTTATCGAAGATGAACTAAACGAATTTTATGCCAATTTTGACGAAACGTTTTTAAGAATTTATCCGACATTTATAAACGATTTTAATGCGCTGTTTCCAAAAGAAGAACAACAAAATCCAAAACAAAACGAACTGCTGAATACAGAACTTCGCATTTATGCTCTGATACGGCTTGGAATAACCGACAGCGTCAAAATTTCCGTTTTTCTGCGATATTCGATAACCACAATTTACACATATCGTTCTAAACTGAAAAACAAATCGTTTTATCCTGAAAATTTTGAAGAACAGGTAATGCAGATAGGAATTGTATAAAATATCGTGTTTTTATAAAAAAACAGGTTGTAATGTTATCTTAATATGCAATATTTTTCGCTGTTTTCACATAATAATTTTAGATTTTTCAACAATAAAGTCAATATAATAAATTAATATTCAAAATATTAATGTTTTAAGCATTTAGATTTTTATTTCAGATTTATATTGAAGTTATTTATGAACATAATTTTACAGCAAAATATTTTGAAAACATTTTGATAATGAAACAACATCTAAAATTTCACAATTAAAAGCCAGAATAATAATGAGAACAAGAAGAAAAACAAAAACATTGCAATATGCATTTTTATTAATATTATGCATGTTTGCGGTTTTGAGCGCATCTGCTCAAAACAAAAGGCTCGTTACAGGAACGGTAATTGACGAAAAAAACCAACCTGCAACAGGAGCATCTATTGTTGAAAAAGGAACATTCAACGGAACATCGGCAGATGTTGACGGTAAATTTCAGTTATCCGTATCGGATAATGCAGTTTTGGAAGTTATTTACTTAGGTTATATAACTCAGGAAATTCCTATAGAAAACAACTCCGTTTTTACAATCGCATTACAACTTGATGCACAGCAATTAAGCGCATCGGTGGTAATTGGTTACGGCTCTGTAAAAAAAGGCGACCTTACAGGTTCTGTAGCGGCGATCGGAGCTAAAGATTTTCAAAAAGGAGTTGTTACCAATCCCGGCTCGCTGATTACAGGAAAAATTGCAGGCGTGCAAATCACATCCAACGGCGGACGTGCAGGAGATGGAAATCGTATAAGAATTCGCGGCGGAGCATCGCTCAACGCAAGCAACGACCCGCTGATTGTTGTTGACGGCATGCCGCTTGACAATGGGGGAATATCGGGAATGACTAACCCGCTCGGAACATTCAACTCAAACGATATTGAATCGATGAACATTCTGAAAGATGCATCAGCCGCAGCAATTTACGGCTCAAGAGCATCAAATGGAGTTATTATTATCACAACCAAAAAAGGAAGTAAGGCACAAAAATTAGGCATAGATATTTCATCGCAAAATTCAGTTTCGACAGTAGCGCGCAGAGTAGAAGTAATGAATTCAGACGAATTTTACAGAATTGTTACATCAAAAGCCTATAACGACGTAAATACCGAAAAACTCAAATACATCAACTATTTGGGTACGGCAAATACTGATTGGCAAGATGAAATATTCCGAACGGCATTTACTTCCGACAACAATATCAGCATAAGCGGTTACATGAAAAATCTTCCTTATCGGGTTTCGGCGGGGTTTATTACGCAAGATGGCATTTTGAAAACAGATAATATGCAGCGAACTACGACAAGCATAAATCTTTCGCCTTCGTTCTTTGATAATTATCTAAACATAAATATCAATGCAAAAGGCGTTTATTCACATTCGCGCTTTGGTAACGGAGATGCAATAGGCGCAGCGTTACGCATGGATCCTACTCAACCTGTCAAAGCTGATGGATTTGATAATTTAAATGGTTATTGGACTTGGATGGACGGAGATACGGGAAATCCTAATTCATTGGCAACAAAAAATCCTGTTGCACTGCTGTATGCAAAAGACGACCAGTCGGATGTTGTAAGAGGCACAGGTAACGTGCAATTTGATTACAAGATGCACTTTTTACCCGATTTGCGGGCAAATTTAAATCTTGGATATGATTTTTCGCAAGGAAAAGGCAAGGTTATTATTCAACCATGGTCGCCTTCAAATTATCAAACCGGATACCGTTCGCAATACAAACAACAAAAAGAAAACAAACTTTTTGAATTTTATCTTAACTATGCCAGACAACTCAATGTCAATCACCGTGTTGAAGTAATGGCAGGTTACACTTATCAGGACTGGAAAGTTACAAATCACAATTATCAGGACACGTATTTTGATGGCACGCCTGCAACAGCCGAGCCTCCATCATTTCCGAAAAGCATAGATCAAAATACTCTTGTTTCGTTTTTCGGACGTCTAAATTACAATTTAATGGATAAATATTTATTGACGGCAACCATTCGTCAAGATGGCTCTTCGCGATTTGCCAAAGCAAACCGCTGGGGAACATTTCCATCGGTAGCGTTTGCTTGGAGAATAAATAAAGAAACGTTTTTAGAAAATGCCAAAGCGCTGTCAAATCTCAAATTGCGCTTAGGTTATGGAGTAACGGGACAACAGGAAGGCATAGGCAATTATGACCATATTGCCCGCTATCAATACAGTGAATCTACAGCACGTATTCAATTCGGCAATCAATTTTATTATTTGTGGCGTCCCGCAGGTTACGATCCCGACAGAAAATGGGAACAAACCACAACTGCAAATGTAGCTCTTGATTTTGGTTTTATAAATAACCGCATCTTCGGAAGCGTGGATTTTTATTACAAACACACAATAGATTTGTTGAACGATATTCCTGTTCCGCTGGGAAGTAATTTTACAAACAGAATTGTAAAAAACATAGGAAACATGGATAATCGTGGCGTAGAATTTAATATAAACGCTTATGCAATAGACAAAAACGATCTGCGATGGGAATTAGGCTTTAACATAACTTACAACAAACGTAAAATTACCAAACTTTCGCTGAATGACGACCCAACTTCTGATTATAAGGGCGTACCGACAGGCGATATTTCGGGAGGAACAAGCAACAGAATACAAATTCATTCGGTAGGTTATGCACCTAATACTTTCTACGTATATAAACAACTGTACGACTCAAATGGCAAACCGATTGAAGGAGCTTATGCCGACCTCAACGGCGATGGCATAACAAACTCGTCGGACTTGTATCATTATAAAACGTCTGATCCTGATGTATATATGGGTTTCAGCACATCTTTCACTTTCAAAAAATGGACATTGTCAACGGCGCTTCGTACAAGTTTGGGAAACTATGTTTACAACAATATCTATTCAGATGCAGGAAATTATGCGCTGGTATTAAATTCGGTAAATTATCTTCAAAATACTGTGAAAGATATTAAAAACACCAATTTTGATACACAGCAACTGCTTTCCGACTATTATATTCAAAACGCTTCGTTTTTGAAAATGGATTATATATCATTGGTTTACGATTTCGGCAAAATATTTAATGCAGCAAATTTACAGGTAAATTTTACGGTTCAAAATGTATTTACAATAACAAAATATGATGGAATCGACCCTGAAATTGCAAACGGAATTGACAATAATTTCTATCCCAATCCTCGAACATTTGGTTTGGGCTTACGACTTAATTTTTAATCATTAACAAGGAATATAATTATGAAAAATAATAATTTTATAGCAAAAATAGCATTAACAGCGTTGTCGATATTTTTATTTGCCTCATGTACAGGCGATTTAGACCGTTTCCCCGAAAACGACAGTACAGCGCAAATTGTTTATTCTACTTTCGACGGCTACAAGTCAGCCATTGCGAAAGTATATGCAGGCTATACCCTTTCGGGAAATACGGGACCTGCGGGAAGCCCTGATATTGCAGGTTTAGATGAAGGCAGTAACGGCGATTTTCTGAGATGTTTTTTCTGTCATCAGGAATTGCCTACTGAAGAAGCGCATTGCTCGTGGAACGATGCTGGTATTCCCGAACTTAACAATATCAATTTTGCAGCGGATGACGTAAACGCAAAATTTACAATCGGTTTGTATGCAAAGTGCATCATGCAAATAATGTATGCCAACGAGTTTCTGAAAAATTCTACTGATGGTTCGGTAGAAGGTAAAGGATTTACAACAGAACAGATAGCAGAAATAAAAGCATTTCGCGCCGAAGCACGCTTTTTACGCGCTTTCGATTATTGGGTATTGATGGATATTTTCGGAAATCCGCCGTTTATTACCGAAAATGATGTCTTCGGTAATCTTCCCCAGCAAATACAAAGAACAGATTTATTCGATTATATAGAATCCGAATTGATTGATATAACCGATAATAAATTGCTGAAATCGGCAAAAACCAACGAATACGGACGCGCCGACGAAGCCGCAGGCTGGGCTTTGCTTGCTCGTATTTATCTTAATGCCGAAATATATAAAGGCGAACCAAAATATACGGAAGCAATTACTTACAGCAAAAAAGTAATTGACGCAGGATATTCTCTGAAAAACAATTACGAAGAACTGTTTTTAGCCGATAACAACCTGAACAACAATGAGGTTATTTTATCAATCAACTATGATGGCGTAAGCACAAGATCGTACGGAGGAACAACTTTCCTTATCAACGGCAGTTCGCAAGGCACTTATCAAAGCGCTTATTCAAATATTCTGATACATTATGGAATTCGCGGCAACAATTCAAACTGGGCAGGCATTCGCACACGCTTACAACTGACCGAAAAATTCGAGCAGAGCGACAAACGTTTTCTGTTTGTAGGCGAAAATCCTGCTATCGCTGACAATCCTTCCGAATATATTCACGGATTGGCAACATATAAATATCGCAATATCACATCTGAATCAACGGTAGGAAATCCTGTTTACGGTTCGGATATTGATTATTCCGACACCGATTTCCCATTGTTTCGTTTGGCTGAAATGTATCTCATTTACGCCGAAGCCGTATTGCGAGGAGGAACAGGAGGAACAACGGGCGAAGCTCTTGGTTATATTAACCTGTTGCGCGAAAGAGCCTATGGAAATGCAAGCGGAAACGTAAGTTCCATAAATCTGGAATTTATTCTCGACGAACGCGCACGCGAACTCTATTGGGAATGTTTTCGCCGTACCGACCTTATTCGTTACGGATTGTTTACATCTATAAATTATCTTTGGGAATGGAAAGGCGGAGTGCAAACAGGTCGGGCTATTGATGATCATTTTAACTTATATCCTATTCCTTCATCGGATATTATGGCTAATCCTAATTTAAATCAAAATGATAAATATTAAAAATTTTACTGTTATGAAGAAAATAAATATTTTACTGATATCTTTCTTGATGTTTACTTTCGCTGCATGTGAAAAAAATCAAGATATGTATAAAGTTTTACCTGTTGACGAAGTAATTCCTCCCGTGTTTGAATCTCATGCCGATATTGTTATCGATGCTGATAATTTTTCTTCGACAACAACTTTCAGGTGGCAACCTGCCGATTTCGGAACGCTCACAGCTACCGAATATTATCTTTATGCAATAGTAGGCGGCAGCGAAGACATTCTTGTTTCGTCATCTTATGGCGACTCGCTTGTCATAGCTTTATCTACTATAAATACTATTGTGTTACAGGCGGGAGCAACTGTCGGCATCGAAAATTATGTTACTTTTATTTTGAAAGCATCAATAAGTACGGCTTACGAAAAAGTTACATCCAATCCGATTTTTGTTAAAATTACTCCGTTTTCGGCAGCCCCCGAAGCTGTGCATATTGTGGGCGATGTGCTTGGGTCTCATGCTTGGGATAATGCCAATTACGAATATATAATGTTTCGCGATAACAATCTTGCCGTTAATGTTTATACATCAAATTTCAAAGCAGGCGGATTAAAATTTAATAAAAACACTAATTTAGGCAGTTGGGATTACATGTATGGAGATGGCGGCTCGGGAATATTGTTGCAAAATCCGAGTGCAGGAAATATTAATATTTCATCAGCAGGATATTACACCGTTACAGCCAATGTAAATCAACTTACTTATTCTATTATTCCGTATGATGCAAGTTCTGCTACAACATACACAGTTGTAAGTTTAATCGGCGAATTTAGCAGTTGGGGAAGTGATATGGATTTGACAAAAACAGATTACGACCCGCACATTTGGATTGTTGATAACGTCAACTTGCCAGCAGGCGAACTTAAATTTCGTGCAAACTACGACTGGGGAATAAACTGGGGCGCAGAAGACCAGTTCCCTTACGGTAAAGGCGTTAGCGGAGGCGCAAATATTGTTGTTCCCGACGCCGGTACATATTTTGTGAAATTCAACGATCTTACGGGACATTATGTATTTTACAAAAAATAAAGATTAACGATAGAGACTGCCTAAAATTTCAGGCAGCCTCTTTTTAATTTATAAAATCAAAGAAATGAAACATTTAATATTTTTTATTGTATTATCGGTGTTCATAGTTTCATGTGAAAAAGATGAACCGACCGACAACCATCAGAAACCAAATCTCGAAAAATTATCTCTGCGGGATGGTATTACTCGTATAAGCGATGATTCGCTTGCCTTCGTGCTTTTTGCTCCGCAAAAAGAATCGGTTTATCTGCTCGGCGATTTCAATAATTGGACGGCAACAGCAGATTACAAAATGAAAAAAGATGGTGACAGATTTTGGATTAAAATTGGCAACCTTGACAAAAACAATGAATATGTATGCCAATATTTAATTGACAATAGAATCAGAATTGCAGATCCTTACGCTACAAAAATATCGGATCCGTGGAATGATAAAGATATTCCTGCTGCAATATATCCTGACCTTATTCAATATCCTGCGGGAAAAGCAACAGAAATAGCAATGGTTGTAAGTACAAAACAGGATAATTACAGTTGGAATGTAAGCAATTTTCCGACAGCATCAGCAAATAATCTGGTAATTTACGAAATTTTGATACGCGATTTCACCGAAGAACGTTCAATAAAAGGAGTTATGGCAAAAATCCCTTATCTGAAATCTTTGGGAGTAAATGCGGTAGAACTCATGCCTTTCAATGAATTTGAGGCAAACGACAGTTGGGGATACAATCCTTCGTTTTATTTTGCTCCCGACAAAGCCTACGGGACAGCAAACGACTACAAGGAATTTATCGATGAATGTCATGCAAACGGAATAGCGGTAATTATGGACATTGTGCTTAATCACAGTTACGGACAAAGTCCGCTGGTGAGAATGTACCAAAGCGCAGACGGAAATCCTTCGTCCGATAATCTTTGGTATAATGTAACATCTCCAAATACGTCATATTCATGGGGATACGATTTTAATCACGAAAGCAAATACACTCAGGATTTTGTTGACAGTGTTTGTGCATACTGGATAAAAGAATACAAAATAGATGGTTACAGATTTGATTTTACCAAAGGCTTTACCAATACGCCGGGCGATGGTCAGGCTTACGACCAGTCGCGCGTAAATATTTTAAAACGCATAACAAGCGAAATACGTAAACGCAAACAGGATGCCGTAATCATTTTTGAACACCTTGCCGACAACATCGAAGAAAAAGAACTGTCGGATTATGATATACTGCTTTGGGGAAATATTAATGGCAGCATGAACCAGGCAACGATGGGATATTCACAAGGCGCTGATATTTCGTGGGCTTCGTACAAGCAACGAGATTGGACAAAATCAAATCTGGTTGCTTACATGGAAAGCCACGACGAAGAACGGATAATGTTTAGAAATGAACAATACGGCAACAGTTATGCAGGTTATAATGTAAAAAATATTGCAACAGGATTGAAACGAACCGAAGCTGCCGCTGTTATTTTGTTTGCTTTGCCGGGCCCGAGAATGATTTGGCAATTCGGAGAATTGGGATATGATTTCCCGCTCGAAGGAAATGGCGCCGACCGTTTGGAAAAAAAACCAATCAGATGGGATTATTACGACGATCCCGACAGAAAAGCCTTGCACGATGTTTTTGCAACAATGATAAATTTTAAGAAAACAAATTCAACATTCTCAACTGCCGATTACACAATAGATTTAACGGATTTGTTCAAATGTGTTGTTCTTAAAACGGATAGCGAAACGGTTGTTGCAGTGGCAAATTTTGATGTAAGACAGGTAACAAAAACAGTAAATTTCGGAAAAACAGGAAATTGGAAAGATTATTTTACAAACAATATAATTTCGACAACATCAGCATCCGAGTCGATTACGCTGAATGCAGGAGAATATCGTCTTTATTTTTCCCAGTAAATACGGAAAGAAATGAAATATTTTGTAAAAAAACTTTTAATAACAACAACGTTTGCCTGTATTTCATATTTAGGATTTGCATCTGAAATCTATCGTGTTGAACCGCCTTTTTGGTGGACGGGAATGAAAAATACCGAACTGCAAATAATGTTTTACGGCGATAAAGTTGCCAATGCCGAACTGCAATTTGCATACGATGGCGTTGAACTGATAAAAGCCGTGAAAGTTGATAACCCGAATTATATTTTCGTTTATTTAAATATTTCCGAAAATGCCAAAGCGGGACAAATCAATTTCAATTTCACCGAAAACAAAAAATCTTTTACTTACACATACGAACTTCGTAAACGTGAGAAAACGACAGGAGCGCAAGGTTTCAATTCTTCCGATGTTTTATATTTAATCATGCCCGATAGATTTGCAAACGGCGATGTTTCAAACGATGTATGGGACGATGAACCTGTTGACCGAAACGACCAATATGGACGTCACGGAGGAGATTTTGCAGGAATAAACCAACATTTAGATTATATAAATAATTTGGGCATGACAACGATTTGGTTAAATCCGGTATTTGAAAATAAAATGCATAAAACAGGCTATCAAAGTTATCACGGATACGCTACTACCGATTTTTACAGAGTTGACAAACGCTTTGGCAGCAACGACGACTACTGCGCGCTTATCGAAAATATACACAACAAAGGAATGAAAATAGTGATGGATATGATTTACAATCATTGCGGCAGTTTGCATTGGTGGATGAACGATTTGCCTTGCTCCGACTGGTTAAACCATCAAAGCGGTTTTGTACAATCTTCACATAATTTATATACGATACTTGACTTACACGCTCCGCAATCCGAAGTGAAAGCGTTGGTTGACGGATGGTTTGTTGATGCCATGCCCGACATGAATCAACGCAATCCGCATCTTGCAAAATATCTTATTCAAAACAGTATATGGTGGATAGAATATTCCCGCATCGATGGTATTCGCCACGACACGCATCCTTATCTTGATTTCGATTTTTTATCGCAATGGTGTAAAGCGGTAAATGATGAATATCCCGACTTTAACATTGTCGGCGAATTGTGTTATGATAATCCTTCAGCTCTGGCATGGTGGCAAAAAAATTCAAAACTCAACGACAGGCAAAGCAATCTTTTAACCGTTATGGATTTTGCCTTGCTTGACGCTTGCTTGCAAACATTTACCGCTGAACCCGAAAAAGATTTTTCGTTTAAAAAAATTTATGAAACGCTTGCTCAGGATTTCATGTATGCCGATTTAAACAACATCTTGACTTTTTTAGATAATCACGACAGAAGCCGTTTTATGAAAAAAGATGAAACAGATTTACGCCGCTACAAACAAGCATTGGCTTTTATCCTTACAACACGCGGAATCCCTCAAATTTATTATGGAACAGAAATATTAATGCATGGCGAAAAACATGAAGGCGATGGGCTTTTACGCAAAGATTTTCCCGGAGGCTGGCAAGATGATGCCGCAAATGCTTTTACCGAAGCGGGAAGAACCGACTTGCAAAATGAAGCATGGAATTATTTGCAAAAATTATTGCAGTGGCGTAAAAAGAATCATGCGGTTTGCGAAGGAAAATTAATACATTATGCTCCCGAATCGGACATTTATGTTTATTTTCGCATAAAAAACGACAATAAAGTGATGATTATTCTAAACGGAGCAAACAGCGAAAAAACTCTTTTGATGAATAAATACAACGAAATAATTGGAAATTCAACATCAGGAAAAGAAATATTTTCAGGACAAATTTTAGACATTAACGAAAAATTAAACATCCCCGCAAAAGGAACATACATCATAGAAATAATAAACTAATATATTAAAAAACATGAAAAAAAAAATCTTACTTTTATTAATCTCATGCTCGGTTGCAAGTGCGCAAACATTTACATCTCCTAATGGAAATTTGACGGCGACTTTTTCGGTTTCCGAAGACGACGGAAGTCCTGATTACAGCCTTTCGTTCAAAGAAAAAGAAGTCATTAAACCAAGCAAATTGGGCTTTGAACTAATGCCTGAAACTCCTCAACGCAATTTTGACGACTTTTCGCTCGACACTCCCGTTGCAGCCAATGCTGACAAAAAAACAAATCTTTACAGCGGCTTCAAAATCATTAAAACAGAAACAGCCAATTTTGACGAAACATGGCAACCTGTTTGGGGTGAAAAGAAAAATATCAGAAACAATTATAACGAATTTACAGCAACGTTGGAGCAAACATCAACCGACAGACAAATTATTGTACGTTTTCGTTTGTTTGACGATGGATTAGGATTTCGCTATGAATTTCCTCAGCAAAAAAATCTGATTTATTTTGTATTGAAAGAAGAAAAAACCATGTTCGCAATGACAGGCGACCATACCGCTTTTTGGATAGCCGGCGATTATGATACGCAGGAATACGACTACACAACTTCGCGCTTGTCGGAGATTCGCGGGCTGATGTCAAAAGCAATCACTCCGAATTCTTCGCAAACTCCATTTTCGCAAACAGGAGTGCAAACAGCATTGATGATGAAAACCGACGACGGACTATACATCAATCTGCATGAAGCCGCTTTGATAAATTATGCTTGCATGCATCTCAATTTAGATGATAAAAATTTCATCTTCGAATCGTGGCTGACACCCGACACAAAAGGCACAAAAGGACATTTGCAAGCGCCGTGCGTAAGTCCATGGCGAACAATTATTGTAAGCGACGATGCACGCGATGTTTTGGCATCTGATATTACGCTTAATCTTAATGAACCTTGCAAAATCAAAGACGTTTCATGGATTAAACCGACAAAATATATAGGCGTTTGGTGGGAAATGATTACTGGCGCAAAAGATTGGGCTTATACTAACGATTTGCCAAGCGTGCAATTGGAAATTACCGATTTTACAAAAGTAAAACCAAGCGGACGACACGGTGCAACAACCGAACATGTAAAAGAATACATTGATTTTGCGGCTCTGCACGGATTTGATGCCGTATTGGTTGAAGGCTGGAACATTGGCTGGGAAGATTGGTTCGGCAACTCAAAAGATTATGTTTTTGATTTTCTGACACCTTATCCTGATTTTGATGTTAAAGAAATTCACAATTACGCAGCAAGCAAAAATATTAAAATGATTATGCATCACGAAACATCCTCGTCGGTTCGTAATTACGAACGCCATATCGACCAAGCATATCAATTTATGAAAGATAACGGTTATGATGCAGTAAAAAGCGGTTATGTAGGCGATATAATTCCGCGCGGATTTTATCATTACAGCCAATGGACTGTAAACCATTACCAATATGCAATCGAAAAAGCCGCAGAATACAGGATTATGGTGAATGCACACGAGGCAGTACGTCCTACGGGAATTTGTCGCACTTATCCTAACCTTATAGGAAACGAGTCGGCACGCGGCACAGAATATCAGGCTTTTGGCGGAAGCAAACCTAATCATGTTACAATTTTGCCCTTCACGCGTCTGATTGGCGGACCTATGGATTATACGCCCGGAATTTTTGAAATGGATATAGAAAAAATCAATCCCAACAATAATTCTCATGTAAATTCCACACTTGCAAATCAGTTGGCATTGTACGTTACAATGTCGAGTCCGCTGCAAATGGCTGCCGATTTACCCGAAAATTACAATCGTTTTTTGGACGCATTTCAGTTTATAAAAGATGTTGCCGTTGATTGGGACGACAGTAAATATCTTGAAGCCGAGCCGGGTGAATATATCACAGTTGCACGCAAATCTAAAGGTAATTCAAGTTGGTTTGTAGGGAACGTTTGTGGCGAGAATGGTTTTATTTCCAAAATTTCGTTTGATTTTCTTGATGAAGGAAAACAATACATTGCAACAATTTATTCGGATGCCGACAATGCCCATTATAAAATAAATCCGCAAGCCTACATCATTCGTAAAGCAATTGTTGACAACAAATCAAAATTCACGCAAAAATCAGCGCCCGGCGGCGGATATGCAATAAGCCTTGTTGAAATAACCGACAAAACACAAACCAAAGGATTGAAAAAATTATGATAAAATTTATTGCTGTCCGCTAAACATTAAAAAAAGAGTAAAAAAATCAGGGCTGATTCAACATATATAGAGTCAGCCCTTTTTGGTTAATTTTGCATCGAAAAAACAAAAAAATAACCAATGCACAAAAATACAAATTTTAGCGGACAGCCGGTATATAATCAGATATTAAAATTGCTGAATAGAGAAAAAATCAGCAAAATCAGCAAAAATATAGC
>JAISPX010000021.1 GCA_031274595.1 Prevotellaceae bacterium
TTTGGTTGTCTCCACCCAAAGTCTGGTTGTCTCCACCCAAAGTCTGGTTGTCTCCACCCAAAGTCTGGTTGTCTCCACCCAAAGTCTGGTTGTCTCCACCCAAAGTCTGGTTGTCGACAACCAGAGGATGGTTAATAATAAATAGTAAATCGTAAATAATAAAATAGTAAATAGAAAATCCCTCGCCTTTGCAAGGCGAAACAAGTGGAACTGTGCCAAATTATTATTGTTCTGTGTAACGGTTCAACAATCTGATAGTTTCGGAAAGTAATTTTGTGCTTATAAAGTTTTTTATACGTGCGCTGACAAATTCTTCCATACCTTCCAACAATTCGCCATCTTCAATTGATTCAAGTTTGTTGATACATTTTTGCAGATAATCTTTCAAAAACATTCTTGTTCTTGTTTCAACAATTAATTTGTTTACAGGTATTTTTTTATTTAAAAGAAACCAACTGTCGAAAATATTTCGGTTCAATACTGTACTTGAGTCCGACAGGTCGCATAATTTATGTGAAAGCATGTCGGTAGCGGTCATTACGCGCATGTTTATACCCAAAAGATTTCTTATTTCGTATTGATTATTGGATTCATGTTTAGAAATTTCTATTTTTGCTCTTCTGTTTGCCGTGCCGTAACTTAGTGTTATTGTTTGTCCGAAAAATATAATTGCCAAATCAAAAATATTGCCGTATTTCAATAAAATATTTTTTATTTTTTCCAATACTCGTTTTTCTTTACTGTGGTCGAGTAAATTAAAATCCAAATCAATCGAACAGCGAGGCATATCATAAAAAAGCATCAAGACGGTTTCGCCTTTAAGACCAAGGTAATTGGCTAATTCAATATCAGAATAAATATCTTTTAATATCTGTATTATCAAAAATCTGTATTTGTTTATATCAATCATTTTGCAATAAAATTTTCACAAGTTTTGATAGTTTTTTTGATTTATATATTGGTAACAATTGGTTTATAATTCTTTTGTTGAGGCTGTCAAGATTATTGAAACTGTGTTGTTTTCCCAAATACAGTAAATCTAATAATGCTCTTTCGGCACATGCAGTGTTAATGCAGTTTACTCTTTCCACGCCCAAAGGATTAACCAATATTTCTCTTTTGAATTTATGATATGAAAATATTTTATCATCAACTGTTATTTGCCTTGATAAATAACATACGGATGTTATTGAATAATCAGATTGTGGTATAATTCCGCTTTTTTGAAGGACGTGTTCTAATGAAATATATGAAGGCGTATATATTTTATTGGCAAGTTCTTCATGTGAATATGTTAATTTGGTATATATTCCACGACGTGGACATAGTATTTTTTTATTGCGCACATAATAATTTAATTTCTGATTTATAGAATTGAAATTAGTTTCGCTTGTAAGCATACTTATATCAATCAGTCTAAATACAGAATCAGCGCTCTTGTTAATAGCGGATATTGTACCTTTATTTTTATGAGAATCATGCATTTTACAATAGAATCATATTTATAGTTCACAAAATTATATATTTTTTTAATATAAAACAAATTTTTAGTATTTGAAATATAAATTAAGTTGTCTGTTTTTGCAATAATAAAATTTATCTATTTCTCAAATCTGCCAAAATTTGGTCGAGCGAAGTTAAATCGGTTATTAATACCTGTCGGGCTTTGCTGCCTTCAAAAGGACCTACAATACCTGTTGCTTCAAGTTGATCCATAATTCTGCCTGCGCGGTTATAGCCAAGCGAAAGTTTACGCTGAATAAGAGATGTAGAGCCTTGCTGAGCGGCGACTATAAGTCGTGCCGCTTCTTCAAACATTTTATCAAGATCATTGGTATCGACATCGGCAATTTTGTCATTTTCTTCACCTGTATATTCAGGAAGGTCAAATGCCGTAGGATATCCTTGCTGTTTGCTGATATAAGTTGTAACTCTTTCAACTTCGTCTGTTTCAATCAAAGCGCATTGAAGTCGTGTAAGTTCGCTGCCTGTGGAAATAAGCATATCGCCGCGTCCTACAAGTTGATTTGCTCCGGGCTGGTCTAAAATTGTGCGCGAGTCAATCATCATTGTTACGCGGAATGCAATTCGTGCGGGGAAATTTGCTTTAATCAATCCTGTGATAATATTCGTTGTAGGGCGTTGAGTAGCAATCACAAGATGAATTCCTATTGCGCGAGCCAACTGAGCAAGACGCGCTATTGGTTCTTCAACTTCCCGCCCTGCCGTCATTATTAAATCGGCAAACTCGTCGATAATGACAACTATGTAAGGTAAAAATTTATGTCCTTTATTGGGATTTAGTTTTCGGTTTATAAATTTATCGTTATATTCTTTGATATTTCGCAATTGAGCCTCTTTCAGCAATGCATATCTGCTGTCCATTTCTATGCAAAGCGATTTGAGAGTATGTATTACTTTTTGATTTTCGGTAATCACAGCCTCTTCGGCATCAGGCATTTTTGCCAAAAAATGATGTTCGAGTTTTGAGTATAAAGTAAGTTCAACTTTCTTTGGGTCAACCATTACAAATTTCAGTTGCGATGGATGTTTTTTATAAAGAAGCGAAGTTATTATGGCATTCAGACCAACCGATTTTCCTTGTCCTGTTGCACCTGCAACCAGCAGGTGAGGCATTTTGCAAAGGTCGAATGTGAATGTTTCGTTTGATATTGTTTTTCCCATCACCACAGGTAATTCAAAGCGTGATTCCTGAAATTTTTTTGAGCAAATCAATGATTTCATCGGCACTATTGCAGGATTTTCATTTGGTATTTCAATACCTACAGTTCCTTTTCCAGGAATCGGAGCGATGATTCTGCAACTTAATGCCGACAGACTGAGCGCTATGTCATCTTCAAGACGTTTGATAGTTGCAATTCTTATTCCTTCGCTGGGAACGATTTCGTAGAGCGTTACGGTTGGTCCAGGCGTAGCAATTATGCGCTTTATACCGATTTTGTAATGTGAAAGAGTTTCAACAATTTTGTTTTTATTGCGTTCCAGTTCTTCGGTTGTCATTTCGCCGCCGCCTTTGCCTGCATAATCGTCCAACAAATCTACGGGAGGAAGTTTATATGATGACAAATCGAGAGTCGGGTCATAAAGCGTATTTGGGATTTCTTCGGGATTTAAAAACTCGTCTTCTGCGGGTTTATTTATCTCAATATCTGTAGGTAATTTATGTTCTTTTTTTGTATTTTCATAATTTCTGCCGTATTCTTTTTCTTCGTCTGAATCCTCATTTTTTTCTGTTTCTACAGGCTGTTGATATTCTTCTTTATTTTCTTTAAAAGGAATAATTTGTTTTTTTCTTCGTTTAAATTTAAATAATTTCGCAAACCGCAAAAATAATTGTTCAAGTTTGTAAATTGTTTTTCGATTTATGAAAATTGAAAGCAACACAAATGCAAAAATCAGCAAAAGCACTGTACCTACAATTCCTATATTTTCTTGCAGACGGAGACTTATAAAATGTCCGTGCGCTCCGCCCATTCCATTGGTAAGAATGTTGGTTTTTAATAAATTATTATTAATAAATCCCAGCGCAATGGACGTAACAATTGTGCTTAAAGCGATTGCAAACAGAGTTTTGTAAAACGGAATTCCGCGAATTTTAAGCAGACGAAAACCTAATATCACAATAAAAAGCGGTATGCCTATAGCTGCAAAGCCAAACCATCTATCGACAATAAAACTTGCTATTTTAAATCCCGAACTGCCGCCTTGATTTTGAACATTAGGCTGTGTTTCCGAATCGTGGTTATTCAGTAAACTTTGGTCGTCTTTCCACGAAAAAAAGTGAGACACAATTGAAAATGTCAAAAATATTGATACCAATACAAAAGCAACGCCAACAATAAATTTAAATCTTTCGTCATGCCAGAATTTGGGCGAATCGTCGTCTTTTTTTTTCTTTTTTTGTTTTGCCATCGTCAAATTGAAAATATAAATTGTAAATATATTAATAAACTATAAATCAAACAAATCTTTATATATTTTTATAATTTTTGCGTTTAAATATTCGTAATAATCATTAATGCTTTTTGTGTTCCATGAAGTTGTATTCCATTCATTAATTTTTTTATATGTTTCTTCAAAAATTTCTTTTTCGTAAGGTTCAATTTTTTGAATTATTCCTGTTCCGTTTTCGTTGTAAAGTAATGAAAAATTCATATATTTTTCGCCGTTTCCGCGTTTTATGGGGAAAACTTTATTTTTGAGCGCTACCACTTTATCACATAGTGGAGAATTATTGCTATCGGCGGTTTTTATCATTATTTCGGGCAACTGTTCGCCTCCCTGTACCCAAAGCGGCACAACAACAGAACATGGCGGAAATCCGATTAAAGTCCACATTGTTGTGCGCGTTGCCAGTTCGCCTTGCCGCACGCCTTGAAAAACAATTGATGCCGCCGAACTGTTGCGCGGAATATAATCTTGGTCTATTGTATATTTCGGCATTGTTGTTCGCAGGTCGCAATTCAAAACCGAATGATAATAAGAACGTGAAGCCGATGATAACAGCCATTCGGGAGTAAATTTTTCGGTTTCGCGATTTGTAAAAAGATGTATTGCATTTTCATAGCGAATATAACCCATTCCTTCATCTTCGCGTCCCGAACATGAATAATTTGTACGAATTATATAATTGTTTGGCGCTGTTTCGGGATTGTTTGCGTCGTATTTTTCATAAACAAAATTGTTGACTTCGTAATAAGCAGCGCCGTCGTTGGCATCTATCACTCCGAAATTGGTTTCAATTCCCATTGGTTTTGTTACTGTATCAAGAAAATGCTCAAAATCTTGGGTTGTAGCGCAACATTCGAGAGCCATTCGCATAATTATTCCTTCGCGGTCTTTGATTTCCGTTTTATCGTTCAAATCTTTAAGATTGTATGATGCGGTGTTCATAATACAAAATCCTGCGCTGTTTGTTCCCGCCCATATTTCTTCGTTTTTCAGGTCGCTGCTGTTGGTCAATCCGATATATGAATATTTTAAGCCCTGTGCATAAATTATTCTGTTGTTTTCTGTTCCAGTATCTCGATGTTTCCACATTAACGGACGTCCGTCTGGCGTGGCTTTGCCTGTAATTATTGCCGAAGTGCATGCAATGGATTTTTCGGCAAAAGCAGCCAGTGTAATCAATACAACAATTGTTATTAAATGTTTCATATAATTTTTGTTTGATTATTTTATTCCGCTAAACAGTCTGTTCCATCGTATATTTTGCGGGAATGATTTTTCGGGGTCTGACGAGAACCATATAAATGCAGGTTTTCCTACAATATGGTCTTCGGGAACATATCCCCAATAGCGCGAGTCCAAAGAATTATGCCGATTGTCGCCCATCATCCAGTAATAATCCATTTTGAATGTGTATTGGTTTGTTTTTTCGCCGTTTATAAAAATTTCGTCATCTTTAACAACCAAGTCGTTGTTTTCGTAAATATCAATAATTCGTTTATAAAACGGAAGATTATCTATTGTAAGTTCAATCGTAACGCCTTTTTGCGGAATCCATATCGGTCCGTAATTATCTACATCCCAATTATAACGTTTATCAAAGGGAAAGAATGTTTTAGCCTGCGGGTCGGGATTGCTTTTAACTCGTTCGATGTTTACGACATTAGGCATGTTTTTAATTTTCTCAAAATTTTCATCGGTAAGAGTAATTCCTCCAAAGGAATTTCGTCTGTCGCTTGCTGAAATATCCATGTCTTCCCAAATTCTGTTGGGTATATCGCGTCCGTCTGTTAGTATTCTGTATCTGTATTGTTTTTTGGGAATGTTTTTTTGTTTTTCTCCATTCACGTAAACATCTCCGTCAATTATTTTCAAAGTATCTCCGGGTATTGCTATACAGCGTTTCACGTAATTGTCTTTTTTATCAACGGGGCGAACTACATAAGCGTTTTTGTCAAGTTTGGCATTTTCGCCGTAGGGGCTGCGTCTCCATTCATAAAAATCTTTTGTGGGATCGGCAATTAAAACGGTATCGCCGTGCGGAAAGTTGAAGACAACAACATCATCGCGTTTCACTTTTCGCAAGCCAGCAAGACGTTTATAATCCCATTTTATCCATTCCAAATATGATTTTGTGATTTGAGTAAACGGCAATATGTTATGCACCAGCGGAAACGAAAGGGGAGTGTTGGGGATTCTTGGTCCGTATGTTATTTTGTCAACAAATAAATAATCGCCTATCAGCAGTGATTTTTCCATTGAGCCGGTTGGAATTGTGTATGCTTCAATAAAAAATATTCGTATAAGAGTTACGGCTACTACCGCACAAATTATTGAATCAACCCAGCCGCGCAAGCCTTTTGCTTCGCCGTTTTTGTCTTTCCAGAAAGCCCATTTCACCTTTTTGCTGATATAAATATCGTAGATTACGGCTAATCCTAAAATCCATAAAAAGCTGCCAAGCCATATCACAAAAAGGATGTATAAAACAGAAACTATCCCGAATTTTACCCATTTGTTTTTGAAAATGTCAAAATATTTTTTCATATATATTATTTTTAATTATGTTTTTGCTTATTTTAGCGAGATAAAGGTATAAAATTAATTGATACGTTTACGTTATTTTGCAGTATTTATACTTTCTATTGCCACAAGTTTGTCCCAGCGGTCGTGTATTCCTTTGTAATAAACATTAACCGTGTATTCGTTTTCGGTTTGTGCAAAACTGCCGTCAAAAAAATCCGACAAAAAATTGGCTTTGTTATCAACTGCAATATATTTATAATTGTAATAACCTTGTTTGAGCAGTACTGTTGTTTCGTATGCCTGACGACTGTCATTGTATTCCATTCGACATTCGGGTTTTAATCCCCAGTCGCTCAAAGCGCCGTAAACGTAAATGGTAATATTGGGTTGCGGATTTGGGTCTTCGATTGTAAAGTAAACGTTTACGTAATCGGCTTCAAGATTTTTGTCGGTACTGTTTTTTATCATACGGTCGGCTTCTACGTAATATTTGCCATTTATGTCGCGCTTGTATCTGTATGTTTCGTTATCGGCTTGCCTGTCAATGTTGAGCAAAACGTGATATTGACGATTTTGGTTTATGATTTTGCTTACTCCTTCGGCGTTGTAGGCAAGACTTCGCGTGTCGAACAGACGATATTCATTTTCGCCGTTGTAAATATTTTTGGTTGCATTTGAATAGTCAACAGTCATATTGTTTTGAAATGCTATAGTTGGCAAAGATTGAGACGGCATTCTTTGATAATTTTGTTCTATACGCAATTTAAGTTCGTTGTACGGATTTTGCAAAGATAAACTTCTGCGGTTAACCGAAAATTCCAGTTGCTGTTGTCCATCGCTTCCGTAACTTACAATATGGCGGTATTTCAATGATAAAGTTACTTTGTTTTCGGAAATCTTAAATCCTTTCTGCAACACAAGTTTATTGTCATATCTGTCGTAAACTTTGAGCAAATAATTTCCTGATGTAACAATTTGCACATCTTCGTTGGGAATTGTAAGCGTGTAATTTCTATAAAACATATTTGTGTTCGTTGAAGTTTTAAATCTGTATAAATTATTTTCGGCAAATCCTTTCATATAATCGCCGATAAATAAATTATCTTCTTCCCAGTCGGCATTACAGTGTTTGATAACATAGTAGAAATCTCGTGCATCTTCGGATAAATCGTCAAACATAAAAGTGATTGTTTCGTTGCTGTTGAGGTCTATGTAAGGTTCCGACATTTCATTTCCTGTTTTGTGAGCCAGCACAGTGCGGATATCGTTATCAAAACAAAAATCTTTGAACCCGAATTTTTTGTTCAGTTCCAATTCGTTTTGAGCCGACAAATTCACCGAAAATAATATTACGGTTATTGCTGATATTATTTTTCTTAAAATCATAGTAAAATTTTCGGCTAAATTAATATATTTTTTTCAATTACAGTATATGTTATTAAATGGTTAATGATATAATGGTTAATGGTTTTTTGTTGATTTGAAATAATTACGCAGATTGTTTTATTATTTACCATTTTATTATTTACGATTTACTATTTTATCATTTATCATTAATCTCACGCCAACGAGGATTTTTTTGATGCATTTTTTCGACTCCCCGAGCGGTGCGGGGAACACCCCCTTCGAAAAAGGGAACTCCCCCGACAGAAAAGGGAGTTCCCCCTTCGGCGCGGGGGGCTTCCCCATGCATGTTTATGCTCCCCTTGCTGATGGGGGAGTTCCCCTTTCGGCTCGGGGGCTTCCCCCAGCAACGCGGGGTCTTCCCTTTTTGTAATGGGGTGTCCCCCCAGCAGTTCGGGGTCTTCCCCTTTCGGAAAAGGGAGTTCCCTCTTCGGAAAAGGGAGTTCCCCCTTCGGCGCGGGGAAGATACCGAAGCCTTGAAAGCGATTTGCCGTCATTTTGAAATAAGCACGCAGATAGCGCAGGTTGCTTTATTATTTACGATTATTTGCTGTTTTTAGGTTTCAGGAAGCAGCCTTCGCAGTCGTTGCAATCAATTTTTTGTTTGCTGTTTTTATTCAGTGTTTCCAATTCTTCCTGTCTTATGCATTTAATGCCGAGTTTTTTCATGTTTTTATTGCGCGATATTTCTGTTTCGGGAAACTTGCCGTTCTTTTTTATCCAAATACTTACAGACATCGCTGTAAAACAAATTAGCACTATTGCGACTACAAGAATTATTATTATCAAAAAATTTTCCATATTCAATAATCAAAATTTTAAAAGTTTACATGAAACTTAAATCGAACTCCAAGTTTGTCAACATTGGGATTATTGCGGTATGACATGCGCCAAACCAAGTCTACTCGCAAAAATCTGAAAATATTATCAATTCCTGCGCTTCCTTCCATGTAAGGTTTTTTGCTTAAAGTGAACATTGTAACTTCGCCTTTGTCGTTTGTCGGAAATCTGAAAAGCGAAGGATTATTTTCGGGCAGATTTTTATCGCTAAGCCCGCCCCACACTGCCTTGAATGTAATAATTTCGCGCCATTTTGCTTTTTTCAGCAAAGGAATTCTGTTGAACAAAAATCCTTGCAGATTGTAAGCCAGATTTATTGAAACGTATTTGTCGCTGACAAATTCAAAAAAATTCATCATGTTATACGCTTGGTCGTGATAAGCGTAAGTTTGATTTGCGTTGTGAATAAACAGCAACGGATATGGAGCTGTTCCCCAAACTTTTCCCATTCGCGCAAATGCATCTATAAATCCGAAACTTGAAATCCAGAAACGTTTTCGCAACGAAAAAACTGTTTCGTGATAATTGTAATCCGAGCCTAAAAGATTTTTTATTCCGGCGGTGTGCGAAAGCGTTATCACAGGTTCTTTTTTAGTCATTGTATGACGGTGATGCTTGTTTTGATAAAACTGTTCGTTTGGCGCAAATCGTATGTTTATATTAAATTCGCTTGTTGTAAGTTTGTTTATTCTGTTTAATGAACCGTCGGCGTTGTAATTTTCAAAAAACAAAGTTCCTGCCGCTTTTTCGGCAATATGTGAAAATGATGTCTGAAATCCCCAGCCGTTGCCCGTTTCCAAATCGTACTGCAATCGGATGTTTTTCATGTATATCATTTTGTCAACGCTTCCGCGATTAATTGAGAACAGAACATTGTCGCCTGATGTGTAATTTAATTCCTGTCCGAGAATTTTTGTGTTGTTTTCGTATGACAGGCTCAGCATGTTCATTGGATATTCCCATTGATGATATTTTTTCTTAATAAACGAGTATGTGAGCGAGCCGAAATATTTGAATTGTTTATCTTTTGTTCCGTATGCCAAAAAAGTTTCTAAAAAAATATTGGGATGTAAATTAGCGCTTGTTTTTCCTCCTACACGAAACCGACTTCCTTCAATTTTATTGTAACTGTACATTGCATTTACAGGTCCGAAATCAAATTTCTTAAATTCAATGTATCCTGTTGAGACAAACATAATAAAATCCATAAAATTGCGAAATTGCTTGACATTGTTGAGCGTGTCAAGCATATTGTAAATACCCTGTTCGCGTTTATTAAGCGGTTCGTGACGCGCAGTTTGCCAAAATTCATCGGCTTTTGTGTCGTAATCCAGCGTGCGGATTTTCTTTTCTGTTCCTTTATAATCTTTGTCGGGTCTTGGCTTGTTGAATACAAAATTTTTATAGGATACGGTTCTTTCTCCATAAATTCCCTCACGGTTATCAAACAAACTGAAATCAATATTAATCTCGTTTTTGGATAAAACCCAAGTATCTTCAATCTTGTCAAATTCCTGAATCAGCGATAAATCGTCGATAAAATTCATGTTGATTTTTTTAAGAATTTTGAGATGTATTTTTTTTACCGCATAAGTCGAGTCCGTTGTTATATATATGTTTCCATTGAATCCCCAATCGGCTGAATTGTGCGGTAGAAATGTAACATTACTGCATTTCACTCCGTTAATATCGACAGTGTCGAGCAAGTAAAATTTATAAAAAGTATTTGCTATATTCGACAGCGGACTTACAAAATGCTGATTCAACATTTCAATATCGTTGTTGTAAATATCAATGTTATTGAAAAGCAATCCCAGATAAGACGAAAGTCCTGCCTGATCGAAATATTTATCAAAACCCGACATTTTTGTCGCTTTTATAACTTCGCGCGATGTTTCGGGCGATTTTCTGTAATACCTGTCGCTGACAGTTTCTTTTATAAATATTGGCAGATAAGGTTTTCCGTTAAGTTCGGAAGTATCTACGTAGTTGAACATGAATTGAAAATTGCGTAACGCCTTTTTTTCTTTCAAATCGGGTCTGATATTGTCGAGTGCAAGTTCAAGTTTTTCATAACTTTCATATTCGTAATAATCATGCGCTTCGATTCTGTTGCGTTTTTTGTTTTCAATAACTTTTTGCATCAATGCAACGGCTGGATTATCCCTTTTGCGGTAGCGAACTCGTCTTGGTCGCACAACAGATTCTTCGATACTTAAAGCATCGGGAACAAGCGAAATTTTATATTTATTTTTCTTGCCTGTTTCCACTTTCAAAGTTTGCGGCTGATAGCCGATAAACGAGATATTGATTTCGTCGGAAGCCCAAAGCGTTTCAAGATGAAAATTACCTTTTAAGTCGGTTGATGTTCCAATATTTTTTCCTTGAAAAACTATGTTCACAAAAGGCAAATCTTCGCCTGTAACAGCATCCGCCACAGAGCCATCGATGACTGTATTTTGTTGCGAAAATATGCTAAACGGTAAACATGTTAATATCAAAAAAAATATTTTTTTCATTTTCTGTAATTCAAACTTAATGACGCATCACTGAATAGTTTTGTTCATTAATATGTAGGATGCGTCAGCAGATTTATAAAGTGCCGTAACAAATCGATATTAATTAAAACAGGATATATCAAACCGAAAATTGCTCCGTAAAGGTGAGCATCGTGATTTATATTATCATTGCTGTTGCGGCTCATGTAACTGCAATATAAAAGATACAATACTGCAAAAATTATTCCGGGAACTGGAATAATTCCCATAAACAATAATTTACTCCAAGGATTGAAAAATATGCAGGCAAACATTACCGCCGACACTGCGCCAGATGCTCCGATGCCGCGATATGCATAATTGTTGCGATGCTTTACAATTGTAGTTATTGTCGCAAAAATCATTCCTCCGAAATATATTGCCAAGAAGTGAACGATTTTGTTGCTTAAAAAGTAGTCAAAATAATACAACAGCGCTTGTCCGAACGAATAAAATACAAACATATTTATGAGCAAATGAACCCAGTTGGCATGAATAAAACCATGAGTTACCACACGATACCATTCTTTGTTGTGCGTAATTTTGTAAGGCGACAGCGACAGTTGGTCAAACAATCGCGGCGATTCAAATGCAGCAATTGATGCAAGTACTGTAATAATTATAACCGTTAAAGTCAAATCCATTTTTGTGTAATTTTAATTTATATAAATTTAATAATGTATGTAATCCAAATTGAATATTTTAGAAATCAGTTCGCGTAAAAGTTCGCCGTCATCTGCTGCAACATAATTAAAACCTTTGCTTTTCATGTCGTATTCGCGCAGCAGCGAAATTATTTTTACTGTTTGCAGCATATTGTAATTGCGTGCGGCAACTTCGTAATCTCTCATAAAAAACGGATTTATTCCAAGCGCAGCAATAATGTCGCGGTTGTCGAGTCGTTGTCGGCGCAACGCATGTAATTTCAAAATTTTTGAAAACTGTGAAAACAGCGTAACTATTGTTAAAACAAAAGGATATTCTTTGGGGTTTTTATCAAAATGCGAAGCAATTTTATTTGCTTTCACCACATCTCTGTTTGATATTGCCTTGCTGAGTTCAAAGGTATTGTAATCTCTGCTTATTCCTATATTTTCTTCAATATCCAGCGAATTTATTTTTTTTCTATTTTCGGGCAAAACAGTAAACAATTTGTTGAGTTCGTTTACTATTCGGCTTAAATCGTTTCCCAGAAAATCCGAAAGAATTGATGCCGCTTCAGGCTCAACTTCAAAACCTTGCTGCTTAATGTATGAAGAAATCCATCCCGAAATTTCGTTTTCGTAGAGTTGCACCGATTCGAGTATTTCTCCGTTTTTCACAACTGTTTTGTAAAAAGATGTACGTTTATCTATTGTTTTTCCTTTGTAGCAAATCACCAGAATAGTAGATTTCAAAGGATTTTTCACATAAGCTTCAAGTTCTTCTATTTTTTTTATTTCCTGCGCTTCGCGAACAATTACAACCTGATAATTAGCCATCATTGGAAAACGGCGTGCGGTATCGGCAATCATGCTGATATCAGCAACATCTTTTCCGTAAATAACAGTTTGATTAAACGAACGTTCGTTTTCGGGCAAAACGTTGTTTGTTATGAAATCGCTTAATTTATCTATATAATAAACTTCATCGCCCATTAAAATATAAATGGGTTTGTAGATTTTATTTTTCAAATCGCCAAGTATTTGGTTGTACTTTGCGATTGTATCTTTACCGTTGAATTTTGCCATTTGTTCAATTATATCGTGCAAATATAATGATTTTTTCTTACTTTTAGTTTTGACAATTCGGACTGTCAGGTTAAAATAAGTTTTTATTATAGCAAATTTATTGTAATTTTGCAAAAGGATTTAATGAAAATTTTGTTTGTTTTGCATAAATAATTATAAATAAATGAAAAATAATTTATAAAATCCATATTGAAAAAATGGATAAATATGAGATATGTAAAATTTTAAATAATTATATAAAATATATTTAACAATTAATACCATCAATATTATGAAAAAAATTATAAAAAAACTAAGTATTGCAATTTTCATGTTTGGAGCAGTAAATTGTGTTTTTGCGCAAACTTTGGAAACTTCTGAAATTTCAGAAACATCTGAAACGTCGCAAACAAATCTTTATTTGGGAGTAGGAATAGGATTTGATTTTGGCGGATTAGGAGGAAAAATCGAATATTTGCCGGCTAAAAATTTCGGATTATTCGCAGGTCTCGGATATAACATGTCATCTCTCGGCTGGAATGTTGGAGCGACATATAAAATATCGCCCGAGAAAAAAATATCTCCCAATTTGATGCTTTTCTACGGATACAATGCCGTATTTACTGGCGATGACAGTTATGCCAGACAATACGACATGACATCCTACGGATTTACATTAGGTTTTAATCTGGATATTAAATCAGGTCAAAAAGGAGATAAATGGAGTTTCGGAATATTTATCCCTATCCGCTCTTCAAAATTTAACGACAATTACGATGCTGCAAAAAAAGATCCTATGTTAGATATTGAAGGCGCACTTTTACCGATAGGCATTAGCGCAGGATATATTTTTAAATTGTAAAATGTTGATAGGAAAATTTGAATACATTGAATTTCAAATCAGCAAATATTTGAAATCTGTGTTTCATTTATTATAATTTAATTGTGCGCAGTGAAATTAAAAGAGAAAGTTTAAATATTCGTAATACTTCAGACGGACAGGAAATTTTTGATAATGTTCGCAAGAAATACGTTGTCCTCACTCCCGAAGAATTAGTGAGGCAACGTATTATTTTGTATCTTGCAAACGTAAAAAATTACCCTGTAAACTTAATGAACGTTGAAGTCGGCATGAAACTGAACAACATGCAAAAACGCTGCGATATTCTTATATACAATCGCAACCGAAATCCTTTATTAATGGTTGAATGTAAAGCCGAAAATATAAAAATTTCACAAAATATTTTCGACCAGTTATCTCGTTACAATTTGATATTCAAAGTTCCGTATCTTGTTGCCACCAACGGCGACGATACTTATTGCTGTAAAGTAGATTTTGAAAACCGCTCTTACGAGTTTCTTAAAGAAATCCCCGAATACGAAGCAATAGCCAATCAGTAAGTTTTTAATATTTAAATTATCTGCTTTCTCATTTCAAACCAACAAACCAACAACTCAACAAACAAACAAACAAACCGTCTGCAATGTAAATTTGTGAATATATTTGTGTATATCATTAATTATTACTAATATTGCAAAAAATTAAAAAACGTTTACTTACATGGTAAACTTAAAAATCATAAATAATAAAGATATATGAAACATTTGAGATTAACAGTTTATGTGATTGTTAGCTTATGTGTAGCTACAATTGCACAATCACAAACCAAAGATTTTTTTCCTACATGGAAATGGGTTATAGAACCACAATTTGATGTAGCATGGTCGTTTTACGAAGATTTGGCTGCGATAAGAGTAAATGGCAGATGGGGATTTATTGACAAAACTGGAAATGTCGTTATAAGTCCGCAATTTGAAAGCGTAAGAAATTTTTCGGATGGAATGGCTGCCATAAAACATAAAGGAAAATGGGGATATATCAACAAAACAGGCGAAATAGTAATTGAAGCCAAATATTATAATGCTTTTAATTTCTTCAACGATCTTGCACGCGTTGAAAGATACGAAAACGATGTTGATCATTACATAAATAAAACAGGAAGAGATACGCCTATTGTTAAAGAGAAAAAAAGAGCAAAATTCAAAATGGGAACAAAACCTACCAATCCAAACGTTGTATTTCTTGCTCCCAAAGACGGTAAATTCGGATTTATAGATAAAGACAAAAATTGGGTAATTCAACCGTATTTTTCTGCCGTAAAAGAGTTTTCCGAAAATATGGCTTGCGTAAGTCAAAACGGCAAATGGGGTTTCATTTCTTTATTATCTCCATACAACTATGTAAATGAATTTATCAAAACCAAAATACAAACATCGCAAACAGCCGATGCCGGCGCGGAATTAATCACCGTATTTGATAAAGCAATTGAGGATCTTATAGCGTCTTCACTGTTTTTAATGGAATTGACACGCTCGGAAATCAGCAACTACGACGATGGAAACAATACTTTCTTAATAACCATACCTGAATTTGGACAGATTGTTTTGAGTGTTGAACAGGAAGAATCAAGTTCGTTGAGACATAACTGGAAACACGTAAAATTTACAGAACCAAGTTTTACAATAGCAAGACACATCGAAACGGGAGAGCCTAAAATTATACTCACAAGTATTAAAATAACAAATACCATCAACAAAAAGGTTTATACTTGGAGTTCGCAGGAAAGACATGAAAATGTATATGCAAAACAAGAAGCAGAATTTGAATATATAAGTCTGAGCGATGCGTTCAGCAATATTTCGACTCCGTCTAATTCGACAGCAAAAAGCGCTGATAAAGTTGATAGCGTTGATAATAAAACCGAACCTGTGCCAGAACCACAACAGGAATCAACGCCTGAACCTGAACCAGAGCCACAACCTGAACAGGAATCAGAATCTGTACCAGAGCCAGAACCAGAACCAGAATCTGTACCACAATCAGAGCCAGAATCTGTACCAGAGCCAGAGCCAGAATCTGTACCAGAACAGGAATCAGAATCGGAAAATGCCGACAGTCAATAATTTTTTAATGCATAAAACAATCTGATTTTATTATTACAATACAATTATGAAAAAACTGTTTATAACACTTATCGCGACTATAATATCGGCAGGAATGTCAACCGCTCAATCGGATGATTTTGCAGAATTGCGCGACAAAACATTATATCTGAAAAACGGAACAATATTGCGCGAAGGCGATGTGCTTTATATAGGCAATCCAACAGGCTGCTACGAAAATTGCTACGAAAACATATTTCACGAACCTGCCGAAATGTTGACTAAACTTACAAATAAATTTACCCAAAAAGTTTATGCACGTTATTCAGGCGAAAAAGTAAGCGTTAAAAAAATAAAACAAATAACCAAAGATGCTGAAAAAATATGGCTGGTTACTTTGCATTATCTTCCCAAAAAGGAAAATCTTTATTGCTATCTTGAAACTGCGCTCAATGCAGGCGAAATTGTTGTAAACAAAAACGGCGATGCAATCAACAAAGCGGATGTAAAACCTGAAATAAAACAGATTGAACAGGTTGAACAGCCAAAACAAATACAGCCTCAAGAAAAAACTGCAACAAACTTCAGCGTTGCCGACGAAATTCGCAAACTCAAAGCCTTGCTTGATGAAGGAATTATAACAAAAGAAGAATTTGAAAAACAAAAAGCAAAACTGCTGGAATAAAATTATATTCAGATAAGCGATAAACAAGTCATAGCATAAGTTTTTTAGCAAAAATACAGAAAAATTATGAATAAAAAGAAATGGAATTTTCATAAAAAAATTATAAAATATTTGCGGGATTTTTCAATTGTTGTAGCGGGAATTGCAGTAACGCTGTGGGCGCAGAACCTGCTTATCAGCCACAGTGAAGAAAAAGACATTGCATTTTACCTGAATGCGCTGAAAATGGAATTGCAGTATAATATTGATAAAATTGATGCCGAGATAGAATATATGGAAAAATCGGTTGCCTATGCGCGCTATTTGTTGTCGCATGACAAAGAAATGCTGAACCCCGATACCATACAAAGTTATGGGAAGAATATAGTTTACAATCTTGTATTTTATATGCCCCGAACCAGCGCTTTTGAAATGTTTAAATCATCAGCGAACATGCGTTTAATAAAAGACAAGGAAGTTTTGCAATCCATTTGGAATGCATACGCCCTTGTTGACAGATACTCTCAAATAAATGAAATCTATTATCAGGAGAAAAAATCGGAGTTTAATATAGATAGGGATTTGGAACGGCAGGGAAAACCTGTAACAATACCCATGTATTATTTTTATACATCCGGACTTGATTCGAATATTCTGCAAGTAGATAATGAAATCGCTCAAGCAATGAAAGAAATACTGTCCCGATTAGAAAAATACAATTAATAAGCGAACACCATACATGCCTTAACAGGTAAAAATGATGTGAAATATTGGCAAATTGTATCGAAGCAATTTAAAATTGTATCGAAGCAATTCCATTTTGTATCGAAGCAATTTAAAATTGTATCGAAGCAATTTAAAATTGTATTGAAGCAATTTCATTTTGTATCGAAGCAATTTAAAATTGTATCGAAGCAATTTAAAATTGTATCGAAGCAATTTAAAATTGTATTGAAGCAATTTCATTTTGTATCGAAGCAATTTCGCGTTGTTTCAAGGTAATTTTGCTATTTTGCAGCAGTCAAACAAACAAATAAACAAACAAACAAATAAACAAATAAGCAAATAAGCAAATAAACAAATAAACAAATAAACAAACAAACAAACAATAATAGCCTTTATAATTAGCGGTTAACTATCCAATTGCTTGTTCATAATCTCATTTTGGCGATTTATGCTTTCGGAGTGAATGGCGTCAAGAATTGCTCGGATAAACAGTTCGCTAAGGTTAAGACGTTTTGCCCGCGAGATGATTCTTTCTATAATACTGTTCCAACGCTGCTCTTGAAAAATAGCAACATTAGAATGTAGTTTTATCTTTCCTATTTCTTCGGCAAGTTTCATTCTTCGGCTTAACAGTTCAAACAAATCGGAGTCAATCTGGTCGATTTCGGAACGAAATTTACTTAACGAATATGAAAAAATAGAATTTTCGTTATTAACATCCCGCCATTTCAGCGTATCAAGAAGCGTTTTTAATTCATAGGGCGTAATTTGCTGTTTGGCATCGCTCCACGCCGCTTCGGGGCAAATATGAGATTCTATCATCAATCCATCGTAATTGAGGTCGGCAGCGATTTGAGATATTTTAAGCAATTTTTCGCGATTGCCGCATATATGCGATGGGTCGCAGATAATTTTCATTTCGGGAAGCTGGCGGCGAATGTCAAAAATTAAATGCCACAACGGAACGTTGCGATATTCGCTGTATCCGTGAGCAGAAAATCCGCGATGAACGAGCCATATATTTTCTATTCCTCTTGTGTGCGCTATTCGTTCTACTGCTCCAACCCACAGCGACAAATCGGGATTTACAGGATTCTTTATTAAAACTTTGACTTGCGTACCTTTCAAAACGCTTGCAATTTCTTTCACATAGAATGGATTTACCGTTGTGCGTGCGCCTATCCAAATATAATCAACTCCGTATGAAAGCGCTTTGTGCACATGTTCGGCGTTTGCAACTTCAACGGCAACAGGCAAACCTGTAATTCGTTTTGCATTTGCAAGCCATATCAAACCAAGTTCACCTACGCCTTCAAATGATTCGGGATTGGTTCGTGGCTTCCATATTCCTGCACGCAGAATATTTACTTTTTGCGTTTCGGCAAGTTTTGTACAGGTTACTATTGTTTGTTCTTCTGTTTCGGCGCTGCATGGTCCCGAAATTATTATTGGACGTTTCATTTCAATTAAGCGTTATATTTAATAAGTTCTATGTTCATTATGAATTTTGCATGATTTTATTCATTTTTATTAAAACAATGTAGGGTGATTTTCTTCTATCTTTTGCAGGATGGTTGATATTATCACCTCGCGAAAAAATTTTGTTTTTTTTGTAATTTTATATTTACGGCAAAAATTTGTAATAACCTCCATTTCCGTATCGTTAAACATTATTGTTTGCCTGTGTGTTCGTTTTGGCTTTTTCAAAACCTTCTGTTCAATTTTATTTTTTTTGTTTGCCTTTGCCATGTTTTATTTTATATAACTGTTTCCTTTTTCTACTGCTTTGCTTATGTGGTCGCAAATATTTTCTTCGCCTATTTTTTCCGACAGCCCCGATATGCGAAGCATTTGCCGCACACGCTCGTTTACGCCCGAAAGCACAATTACTATACCTTCGGCTTTTGACAAACGGTACAGGCTTTCAAGATTTCGCAATCCTGTGGAATCCATAAACGGAACTTTTCGCATCCGAATAATTCTGACTTTGGGCTTGTCGCCGATAACTTTCATGTAAGCATCAAATTTATTTGCGATGCCAAAGAAAAACGGACCATCTATTTCGTAAACTTCAACGCCTTTTTTCAATTCAAGTTTTTCTTCTTTCTGATATATTTCTTTCTCATCCGACAAGTCTATTACATCCGTAGTAACCGAAATATTGCTTACTTCAACCATGCGGCGCATAAACAACAGCATTGCCAGCAGCAATCCTATTTCAATGGCAATAGTCAAATCAAAAATTGTCGTTATCAAGAATGTTGTTACCAGCACGGCAGCATCCGATTTTGAATTTTTGAGCAGCGAACGGAAAGTGCGCCATTCGCTCATGTTGTACGACACAATCACCAAAACGCCGGCAAGACAAGCCATAGGAATATATTTTGCAAGCGGAATAAGAAAAAGCATTATCAGCAACAGTACGGCTGCGTGAACAATTCCCGCTATCGGGCTTCGTCCGCCGTTGTTGATATTTGTCATTGTGCGGGCAATTGCTCCCGTTACGGGAATTCCGCCGAAAAACGGAACTACAATATTTGCCGCTCCCTGTGCAATAAGTTCCGTATTTGAATTATGACTGTCGCCCGTAACGCCATCGGCAACGGTTGCCGAAAGCAGCGATTCTATTCCTCCAAGCATTGCAATTGTAAATGCGGGAGGCAACAGTTGGTTTAGCTTTTCCATTGTCGGCAATTCAAATCCTGTAAATTTTATACTTGCGTTCAAATCGGGAAATTTATCGCCTATGGTTGTTATTTCTGATATGTTTGCCTGAGTTTTCAGCAGGTACGTAACAATGGTTACAACTAAAATAGCGACAAGCGAACCCGGTATTTTTTTTAGAAATCTCGGAGTTATTATTATAAGAAAAATACTTAATATGCTTAATCCTACGGCAATTGGATTGACATTGCATATATTATTGAAATATACATTCCATTTCGAAATAAAATCGCCCGGCATATTGGTTATCGACAATCCGAGCAAATCATTTATCTGTGTCGAAAAAATTGTGAGAGCAATACCGCTTGTAAATCCGACAATGATAGGATAAGGAATGAATTTTATTATTGTTCCTAATTTTAGAAAACCCATTAACAGCAGTATAATTCCTGCTATAACCGTTGCCATAGCCAAACCCGAAATGCCGAGTTCAGGATTGGCAACAATGCCGAAAACTACAATTATAAACGCTCCCGTAGGTCCGCCTATCTGCACATTCGAGCCGCCCAAAAACGACACTATAAATCCACCTATAATTGCCGTAATCAACCCCTGTTCGGGACTAACTCCCGAAGCGATGCCAAAAGCAATGGCAAGCGGTAATGCAACAATTCCAACGATTAATCCAGCCATTAAATCGGCAATGAATTTATCTTTTGTGTAATTTTTTAACGCTATAAATAATTTAGGCTTAAAACTTAACAGCATGTTTATCTTTATAATTTTATCAATGAAGCGCAAATTTACATGAAATTTTTGAATTACACACAGACAAATAAAAAATGTTTTATTAAATTTATACGATTTTATTAATATTTCGATGTCGGCTATCAAAAATACACGTGAATCTACCGTTAAAACAAAAAAAAGCGCCCGGAATCAACTGATTCTACCGTTTTTATTTTTTATAAAGTAAATAAAGTTTGTAAAGAGATTTACCATTAACCATTATATCATTAACCATTTTTTAAGAGCTGTTTGATATGAAAGGATATTCCGTGCAAAAGAATTTCAGAGTATAAATTATAATTTATTTGTTAATTTATCGGCTTTTAGCATAATTATCAGAAAAAAACATTATTTTTGTGTGAATTTTAAAATTAAACAATATGAATATTCAAGACCTTGAACCGTATATAGTGTTCAAATTTTTTAAGGAAATACTAAATATTCCTCGACCATCGAAAAAAGAAGGCAAAATCATAAATTACTTGCTTAATTTTGCCAAGGAATATAATCTGCAAGCCAAAACCGACAAAACGGGGAATGTGCTTATAAGCAAACCTGCCACAGCAGGAAACGAAAATCTGCCGACTATTGTTTTGCAAAGTCATATTGACATGGTTTGCGAAAAAAACAGCGATGTAATTTTTGATTTTGAAAACGATGCAATTCAGGCTTATATTGACGGCAACTGGGTAAAAGCCAAAGGCACTACGCTCGGCGCAGATTGCGGAATAGGCATGGCTGCCGAACTTGCAATACTTGCTTCGGATGATATTGAACACGGAAATCTGGAATGTCTTTTTACTGTTGACGAAGAAACCGGTCTTACGGGCGCTTCGGAGTTGGAACCAAATTTTTTTACAGGCAAAATTCTTTTAAATCTTGATTCCGAAGACGAAGGTGAAATATTTATAGGCTGTGCAGGCGGACGCAATACGATAGGAAAAATTGCATATACCGAAACCGCAACGCCCGAAAACGTTGTTGCTTTTCGTATTGATGTGAAAGGTTTGAAAGGCGGACACAGCGGCGATGACATAAACAAAGGACTTGCATGCGCAAACAAAGTATTGAACAGATTGCTTTATCCGTTTTTTGATGACATCGAAATAAATAAATTCGATGGCGGAAATCTTCATAACGCCATTGCTCGCGAGGCTCATGCAGTAATAGTGATTTCGACGGATAAAGTTGATGAATTTAAAAAACATGTTGAAAAATTTGAGAAAGATGTACGTTATGAATATCGCAGCACAGAACCGAATATGGCAATCAGTCTTACCGAAACCGAGAAACCGAAAACGGTTATAGACGGCAAGGCGAAATTTTCGTTGATGAATTGTCTTTATGCCTGTCCTCACGGCGTCTTGGCAATGTCGCGCGAAATACCGAATTTTGTTGAAACATCCACAAATCTTGCATCTGTAAAAATGGATGACAAATATATAACGGTAGCGACAAGTCAGCGCAGCGCAGTAAATACTTCAAAAGATGACGCCTGCGCCTGTGTGGCTTCGTGTTTTAAATTGATTAACGCCGAAATCATACAAAGCGATGGCTATCCGGGCTGGATACCAAATCCGAATTCGCCAATACTTGATATTGCTCAAAAAGTTTACGAAGAAACATTTAACAAAAAACCATTGGTAAAAGCAGTACACGCAGGATTGGAATGTGGTTTGTTTCTCGAAAAATATCCTGAACTGGATATGATTTCGTTTGGACCAACTCTTCGCGGAGTTCATTCACCCGACGAGTGTTTGGATATTGCATCTACGCAAAAATTTTGGATGTTACTTATAAATATCCTGAAAGAAATCAGATAAAATACGCGAATATCAGCAAAGCGCAATATTCCGAGTGTAAAAATTATTAAAAAAACAAATAAATTTTGAATCAATTTCAAAAAATATTATTCGAACATTGGGGATATTCTCAGTTTCGTCCGTTACAGGAAGAAATCATTACATCGATTTATAACGGAAACGATACCCTTGCGCTTATGCCAACAGGCGGCGGAAAATCCATAACTTTTCAGGTTCCGTCGCTTGCAAAAGATGGAATATGCATTGTAATCACTCCGCTCATTGCATTGATGAAAGATCAGGTCGAAAATCTTAAAAGCCGCAATATTCCCGCGCTTGCAATACATTCGGGAATGGCGGCGCGTGAAATTGATATAACTTTGGATAATGCCTTGTTTGGAAATTATAAATTTTTATATCTTTCGCCCGAACGTTTGGTTACGCAAAAAATACGTAATTATATAGAACGAATGAAAGTAAATCTTATTGCGATTGACGAATCACACTGCATTTCGCAATGGGGATACGATTTTCGTCCGCCGTATTTACGGATAGCCGAAATTCGCGACATCTTGCCCGATGTACCTGTTCTTGCTCTCACAGCCACAGCAACGCCCGAAGTTGTTGAAGATATTATGGAAAAACTGCGTTTCAAGAAGAAAAATGTATTGCAAAAAAGTTTTGAACGTAAAAACCTGTCGTACATTGTACGCAATATCGAAGATAAACAACAATATCTGAAAAAAATTACCGAAACCATGCGCGGCTCGGGAATTGTGTATGTGCGAAACCGCAAAAAAACAAAAGAAATATCAGATTTTTTGAAATCAATCGGTATTAATTCCGATTATTATCACGCAGGACTTTCATCCGAAATGCGTTCATCTAAACAGGATTTATGGAAATCGGGAAAAATACAGGTAATAGTTGCAACCAACGCATTCGGTATGGGAATTGACAAAGCGGATGTTCGATTTGTAGTTCATTTGGATTTGCCCGATTCGCTCGAAGCATATTTTCAGGAAGCTGGACGCGTTGGTCGCGATGGCAAAAAGGCTTACGCCGTGTTGCTTTACAACAAAAGCGATAAAGTTAAATTCGAGCAACAATTCAGACAGACTTTTCCGCCGGTAGAAACTATAAAAGAAGTTTATCAATCGGTATGCTCTTATCTTGGCGTGGCTTACGGCGAAGGTAAAGGCATGGTTTTTGATTTCAATTTGATGGATTTTTCAATTCACGCAAAAATATATTCGCTAACGGCATTGAATGCTTTGAAAATTCTTGAGCAGGAAAATTATTTGCAAGTTACAGATGAAATAAATTCTCCTTCGCGATTGATGTTTACCGTAAATCGAGACGATTTGTATAAAATTCAGGTCGAGAACAAAGATTTGGATTCATTTATAAAACTTCTCCTGCGACCATATAGCGGATTGTTTACAAATTACACAAATATAGATGAAACATATCTTGCAAAATTCGGAAATACAACTGTAGATGTGATAAAAGAATATCTTATACAATTAAGCCGAAGACATTTAATTTCATATATTCCTCAAAAACGTACGCCACTGATTATATTAAACGAAAACAGACTGGAAGAAGCAAACGTAAGAATTTCGCCCGAAAACTATCAATTTCTTAAAGAGCGTTACAAAAACAGAATGGACACAATGATAAATTATGCATCATCTACAACCAAATGCCGAAGCCAAATTTTACTTTCGTACTTCGGCGAAGAAAATACTTACCGCTGCGGACAGTGCGACGTGTGTAAAACCAGAAACGAACTTGATATGAGCGCTTACGATTTTGACCGAATTGTTGAACAACTGAAACAACAAATTACAAATAACGAAGCCAAATTACCTGATATTGTTAATAACATTAATATTTCGTCAGAAAAAGTTATCAGAGTTGTGCGCTGGCTTTTAGACAACGGAAAAATCACCGAAACTTCAAAAGGCACGTTGATATGGAATAAATAGCAGCACATTATTTAATCCAAACCGCATAAGTTGAAAGTTTAGTAAAGTTGAAAATAAAGAATTAATAAAAAATCCGTATAATTTGCGTTATCAACACAAAATCATCTACCGTAAATTTTTATTTCTTTTCTGCAATAATTCAGTTTTTTTATTACCTTTGTATCCATTTTAGAAGGCAAAAGATGAATTACCTGAGTAAATATAATGTGATTTTCAGCGGTTTATCTATTGGGAAACATAATTTTAACTTTGAGATTGACGATAAGTTCTTTGAACAGTTTGAGTATTCGGAAATAAAAAAAGGTAAACTTTCGGCAAATATTGAGTTCAACCGTTTGAATACATCAATGATAGCAAAAGTTACCATAAACGGCAATGTTGTAACTGCTTGCGACAGATGTTTGGACGATGTCGCCGTAAATGTGGAATACGAAGACACATTGCTGATAAAATATAGAGAATATGACGACAATGCTGATAGCGATGATGAAATAATGTATGTAAACCGTGGAGATGATACAATAAACTTTGCTCAATACATTTACGAAAGTATAAATATAAGTTTACCGATACAGCGGGCGCATCCCGATGAAAATCAATGCAACGAAGATATGATAAAAATATTAAAGAAATTACAGTGAATTAAAAAATATTATTATATTATTAAAAAAAATACTAACATTAACATTAAAATTATATTGATATGGCACATCCGAAACATCGAATATCAAAACAAAGAAGAGACAAACGCAGAACACATTACAAAGCCGTAGTACCGACTTTGGCAAATTGTTCAAATTGTGGAACCGCAGTTCTTTATCATCGTGTATGCCCTGAATGTGGATTTTACAGAGGTCGTCTAATTATCGACAAACAAATATCGGCATAATATTAGATTTTAAATAAAATTGAAAAATGAGAGTGAGAGATTTCGCTTTTTTACTCGCAATAATTTTAGTTTTTAAAATCAAAAAAATATTATGCGTATGAAAATAGGTATAGATGCAATGGGCGGCGATTTTGCTCCTTTGAATGTTGTAAAAGGAGCTATTGACGCATATAATTGCTTACAGCAAAATACAAAACTTGTGCTTTTTGGCGATGAAGAAAGCATAATTAAAATATGTAATGAGAATAATTTTGCAGCAAATAATTTTGAAATAATAAATACAACCGAAGTTATAGGAATGGATGACCATCCTGCAAAAGCATTCAGCCAAAAAAGCAATTCGAGTATTACAGTAGGCTTTGAATATCTTGCAAAAAAACAAATAGACGGAATAGCAAGCGCAGGAAGCACAGGCGCAATGATGGTCGGCGCGGTATATACGGTTAAGTTTATCGAAGGTATTATGCGTCCATGCATATCGAGCAACGCTCCGTTGTTGAATGGAGGAACAGCCGTTATTGCAGATGTGGGCTTGAATGTAGATTGCAAACCCGATAACCTCTTACAATACGCCTTGCTTGGTTCAATTTATGCAAAAGAAATTCTTGGATATGAAAATCCGCGCATTGGACTTGTAAATGTTGGCGAAGAAGCCGAAAAAGGCAGCCTGCTCACCAAAGCCGCTTATGAACTTATGGAAGCAGACGGTCGCTTTAATTTCATAGGAAATGTTGAAGGACACGAACTTTTTACAGGAGAAAAAGCCGATGTTATTATTTGCGATGGATTTACAGGAAATATTATTTTGAAACAGGCAGAATCAAATTACAGGCTTGCTAAAAAACTTAATATACAAAACGATTTTTTTGATAGATTTAATTATGAACTTTATGGCGGCACTCCTGTGCTTGGCGCAAACGCTCCCATTATTATAGGTCATGGAGCATCAACGCCGTTGGCAATAAAAAACATGATTCTTCAAGCCGAATCTGTTATAAGAGTTAATTTAATAGATAAAATTAAAAAATCACTAAGTATTAAAAAAAATGGGTAAAATAACAGCAGCGATTACAGGTATTGCAGGATATGTTCCTGAGTATATTCTTACTAACGAAGAACTCGGTAAAATGGTCGATACTTCGGACGAGTGGATTATGACCCGCATAGGAATTAGAGAACGGCATATTTTACGCGAACGCGGTTTAGGAACATCATATATGGCAGAAAAGGCTGTTCGCAAATTAATAAACAAGACAAATACAAACGTTGATGATATTGATATGGTTGTTTGGTGCGGAGTTACGCCCGATATGCCATTTCCCGCAACAGCAAACATTGTAAGCGATTTGGTAGGTATTGAAAATGCTTTCGGTTTTGACATTAACGCCGGTTGTTCAAGTTTTTTATTTGCACTTGCAACAGTAGCAAAATTTATAGAATCAGGACGATACAAAAAAGCAATACTCATTGGTGCAGATAAAATTTCAACATTTGTGGATTATACCGACAGAGCAACTTGTCCTATTTTTGGAGATGGAGCAGGAGCAGTGCTTTTAGAACCAAATACCGAAGGCTACGGAGTTATTGACGAAATACTTCGCACAGATGGCTCGGGACGTAAATATTTATATCAAAAAGCAGGAGGCTCAAGTTATCCTGCAACTATGGAAACAGTTGTAAATCGTCAGCATTTTATATATCAGGAAGGACAACCTGTTTATAAAGCCGCTGTTTCAAACATGCCTGACGTATCGTTAAAACTAATGGAAAGGCATGGACTTACCACCGAAACTATCGACTGGCTTGTTCCTCATCAGGCAAATCTCAGGATAATAAAAGCAGTTGGTCAGCACATGGGACTTTCCGAAGAAAAAGTTATGGTAAATATTGAAAGATACGGAAACACAACTGCCGCAACACTTCCATTGTGCTTATGGGATTTTGAACATAAATTAAAGAAAGGCGATAATCTTATACTCACAACATTCGGCGCCGGTTTTACATGGGGAGCAATATATCTTAAATGGGCATACGAAGGCAAACAGCAGACAGAAAGAGAAAACGAACTATGAAGTTTGCCAAATAAGATTTAATAATTCATCGATTCAGAAATAAAATAATAATTTGAAAATTTCTGCCCTTGTAGTTCAACGGATAGAACGGAAGTTTCCTAAACTTCTAATGGCGGTTCGATTCCGCCTGAGGGTACAAAAAATTATGCAACACATTCTAAATTTTTAGTTTGAAAACCAAGTTCAATATAAACGAACAGACATTAAATTTCATCGAGCAGCATATTGATGACAATTCGCATTTGCTTGCATTGACCGTAAAACAAAATTCCGAAACAGATATTCATTTTGCGCTTGAGCAAATTGCCGCACGACAACGTGCAAAAGAAAAATTACCTGCATGGTATCGCAATTATAAACTTATTTTTCCGCCTCAGGTGTCGGTAGAACAATGTTCGTCGGAGGCAACGGCGGCGTACAAAGCCGAATTATGCAAAGGTGAAAAATTTGCAGATTTGACAGGCGGTTTTGGTGTTGATTTTTCATTTATTGCACAAAATTTTAATCATTCTTTTTATGTCGAAAAAGATGAATATATTGCAAAAATCGCAGGTTATAATTTTGATGTTCTGGGTTTGAAAAACATAGAGATTATAAACTGCGACAGTAGTGAGTTTCTTGCAAACGCTGCAAATATTGATTGCATCTATATCGACCCGTCACGGCGAAATACAAACAACAAAAAAGAAATTCTGCTTGAAAACTGTTCGCCGAATGTTCTGGAAATTAAAAATATTCTTTTGCAAAAATCAAAAAATGTTCTTATAAAACTTTCGCCTGTTTTTGATATTGCCGAACTGCTGAGAAAATTTGACAGTATCAGCCAGATTCATATTGTTGCCGTGAGAAACGAATGTAAGGAACTTCTTGTGAGATTAGATAAAAAATGTAACGAAAGCGATATGGAAATTATTTGTGTGAACATTACAAATAACGGCAGACAAATCTTTTCGTTTAATCCGAATGATGAAAAAAATATTGAATATAATTTTGTGCAAAACCCTCAGAGATATTTGTATGAACCGAACGCATCCGTTCAAAAATCGGGAGGATTTAAAAGTTTTGCGCAAAAGTTTAACCTGTGCGCATTAAATGTAAACAGCAAAATTTATACTTCCGATATTTTGATTAACGATTTTTGCGGACGAATATTTACGGTAGAAAAAGTGATTCCGTTTAACAAAAATGAATTGGCAAATAACCTGAAAAATATAAAAAAAGCAAATATAACCGTTCGTAATTTCCCATTGTCGGTTGATGAATTGCGCAAAAAACTTGGCATTGCCGAAGGTGGCGATATTTATCTTTTTGCAACAACTCTTTTTAACTGCAGCAAAGTCATTATCCAATGCAGTAAAGCATGAAATTACAAATTATATTATCCTGTCAACAGTGAGAACCATCCCGTACACCGCGCGAGTCATCCCGTACACCGCGCGAGTCATCCCGTACACCGCGAGAGTTATCCTGTACACCGCGAGAGTTATCCTGTACACCGCGAGAACCATCCCGTACACCGCGAGAGTTATCCTGTACACCGCGAGAACCATCCCGTACACCGCGAGAGTCATCCCGTACACCGCGAGAGTTATCCCGTACACCGCGAGAGTTATCCCGTACACCGCGAGAGTTATCCCGTACACCGCGAGAGTTATCCTGTACACCGCGAGAGTTATCCTGTCGACAGTGAGAGTTATCCTGTCGACAGTGAGAGTCATCCTGTCTTCGGGATAGAGTATCCTGTCGACAGAAATATACTACCCTAACGCAGTTTCAAATGCCCGCTTGCTCGTGAAACTGCAAACATAATAAAGTTTTATGCGGAAAATGATGAACAGTACAAATACTTTATAAACGTTCAACTTTCTTTACTGTCAAGCATTTTATCAAGGTCGAAGGTAAAAGGCAACATCAGACTTACGCTATCAATTACTATGATTGATTTTGCGCCGCCCATTATAAGTTTTATTTTTGTGTCCTGACGATTTTCGCTTTCAACCAAAACCTGTCGGCACGAGCCGCAGGGATACACTTCGCTGTCGTTTATTTTATTATCAACTGCCGACGATATTGCAATCGCTTTTATTGCGACGTTTGGATATTTTGCGTTTGCGTAAAACACAGCAACCCGCTCGGCGCACAGTCCCGATGGATACGCATTGTTTTCCTGATTGCTGCCTGTGATTATTTCTCCGTTCTCGAGCAAAACCGCCGAACCTACGTTAAATCTTGAATATGGAGCGTACGAAGTTTTTGTAGCCATGTTTGCAGCCTCAAGCAATCGGCGGTCGGCTTCGTCAAGTTCGTTAATCGAACAGTAGCGTTTTGCCTTGATGTTTATTTCAAATTCATTCATTTCAATTTTATTTATTGTCCATAAATTTATACTAAAAATTACTCAATGAAGTATTTTATTAGAGTACAAATTTAATATATTTTTATTATTTTAGTAATTTTGCAAAAAAATCGAATATGAGAAAAATTTATTTATTATTATTTTCATTGATATTATCAGTGAATTTTGCATTTGCGCAAAAACTTACCCGCGAACAATATATCGAAAAATACAGGGATATTGCGGTGCGGCAAATGAAATCTTACGGAATTCCGGCAAGCATAATATTGGCTCAGGCTTGTCTGGAATCAAATAACGGCAACAGCAGGCTCACCGTTAACGGGAAAAATCATTTCGGAATAAAATGCGCAGGCTGGCAAGGTCGCAAAATTTATCATGATGATGATAAACCAAACGAATGTTTCCGCTCATACAATACCGACGAAGAATCGTTTGTTGACCATTCCGATTTTCTTCGTTACCGTCAGCGTTACGCATCGCTGTTTGATTTAAAAATAACGGATTACAAGGGCTGGGCGCGAGGTTTGAAAAAAGCAGGCTATGCAACCGCTCCGAATTATGCGGAAATGTTGATAAAAATCATAGAAGATTTTCAACTTTATAAATACGATGACAAAAATTATGCGCCGCCGCCAACATCAGGCGCAGCCGTCAATACGCAAAATTCGAGTAAACAGAATATCGAAGTTGTGAAAAAACCTTCGGAAGCGATACGCGAATATAATATTGATAATTTCGTGATTGTTCTGAACCGCTCTGTCAACAAACGCAACGGAGTGAAATATATTGTGGCAAAATACAACGATACATACGAAAGAATAGGCGATGAATTTAAAATATCGGCATCGCAGCTCAGAAAATACAACGATGATGAAAAAAGCAATCAGCCCAAACAAGGCGACATTGTGTATATCGCCGCCAAAAAATCGAAAGCAGGCAAAGACTTTCCAATGCATGTTGCCGAAGCAGGCGAAACTTTGCGAAACATATCGCAACAATATGGCGTGAAATTACGGGATTTATGCAAAAAAAACAATATGCAATCCAACGAAATACTCGACGAAGGACAAGTTGTTTATCTCCGAAATGAGATGAAAAAATGAGAAATGATATAATGGTTAATTATAAAATGATAAATAGTAAATCGTAAATAATAAAATATTAAATAGAAAGTCCCGTCAGGGAACTATTTATCATTTTATCATTAACCATTTTTTAATAGAGATTTGGTATCAATAGTTGTAGTATAATATTTTTTATTACCTTTGCGCCCAATTTTATTAACGAACGTTTGTTCGTATTTTCTTGATTAAATTCTATGAGGCTTACCGCTTCTTGCTTTTTGTGGGATTACACGTTTGAATAATTTACAAAATTATGCAATCGAAATTGTGTGAAAAGAATTTTCGAGGTCAATACAATCAGGCGTGTAAACAAATTATTATGATAACATTTGAAAATTTAGGATTGCATAAAGAAATCCTTACAGCCGTAAATAATTTAGGCTTTGAAAATCCCATGCCTGTACAAGAACAGGTAATTCCATTTGTAATGAACGAGTCATGCGACTTGATTGCGCTGGCGCAGACAGGAACAGGAAAAACAGCAGCATTCGGCTTGCCTTTGCTGAATTTAATCGACAACGAAAAAAAACACATTCAGGTTTTAATACTCTCGCCCACGCGCGAGTTGTGTATTCAGATTTCAAACGATTTGAAAAACTATTCGCAATACATGCATGGAATGAAAATCGTTCCTGTTTACGGAGGCGAAAATATTACGCTGCAAATAAAACAATTGGCGGAACAACCCCAAATACTTGTTGCAACTCCGGGTCGTTTGATAGACCTTATCAACAGAAAAAAAGTGAAACTAAACAATGTGAGATTTCTGGTTCTTGATGAAGCCGATGAAATGCTTAACATGGGTTTTCAGGAAGATTTGGAAACAATTTTGCAAAGCGTCCCCGATGAACGCCGCACATTGCTTTTTTCGGCAACGATGCCCAAAGAAATTGAGCGTATCGCACAAAAATATATGAACGATTCAAAATCAATTTCTATCGGAATACGCAATTCGGGAAGCGACAATGTCGAACATGTTTATTACACAGTGCAGGCATCCAACCGCTATCTGGCGCTGAAACGCATTGTTGACATAAATCCCGACATATATGGAATTGTGTTTTGTCGCACACGGCAAGAAACCAAAGAAGTTGCCGAAAAACTTATGCGAGACGGTTATAATGCCGATGCTCTTCACGGCGATTTAAGCCAGCCTCAGCGCGATGCGGTGATGAATAAATTTCGCATCCGAAACCTTCAAATACTTGTTGCAACCGATGTTGCCGCTCGCGGACTTGATGTGAACGACCTTACTCACATTATAAATTATAATCTGCCCGACGATGTAGAAATTTACACTCATCGCAGCGGACGAACAGGACGAGCCAACAAAAAAGGTATTTCCGTTTCAATTATTCATTCGCGCGAACATAATCGCATTCGTGAAATAGAACGTATCGTAAAAAAAACATTCAAAAAAGAAGATGTGCCTTCGGGTTTGGATATTTGCAAGCGTCAGCTTTTTTATATGATAGAACGAATGGAACATGTGCAGATAAATGATGAACAGATTGACCAGTTTCTTCCTCATGTATTCAAAAAACTTGAGTATCTTCCGAAAGAAGACGTCATTCGCCGTTTTGTATCGCTTGAATTTAACAGATTTCTGGATTACTACAAAAATGCCGTTGATTTGAATATTCCCGATAAACCAGCCAGTCGCAATGACCAGCAAAAATCACGCAAAGAATATAATAACGAAAGTCGCGGCAACAGAGATAAATCAGCCAGACGCGGGCAGCGTATAAGAATGAAAATAAATTTTGGTGCAAAGCAAAATGCCTCGCCACGCGCCATTCTGGGGCTTATAAACGATGTAACAAACGACAAATCCATAAGCATAAACAATATTGAAATATCTAATAAATTTACATTTTTTGATGTTTTTGCCGACCAGTCGGAACAACTTATAAATGCTTTTTACCGAAACAATCGAACTTCATTTGTAATAAATATTGCCAAAGAAGGAAAAAAGCAATATCAGATGGAAGAAAATAATTTTTACGAAAATACCCGCAGAAGGTCAAAATCAGGTCATTCGTCAAAAAGTAATAACGATAAATTTAGAAGAAAAAGAGCAAAACGTTTTTGAAAATAAAACAGATGTTCTTTATTAGCCGCTTTATTATTGATGAATTTTAACTGCAAATTTTTCATTAAACAGCATATTTTATTAATGATTGTAATTTGTATCCGTAACAAAAGAACAAAAAATAAAATTATCCTCATACGGAACGGCTAATACTAAAACAGCCATCAAAGTACGTATAATGTTTTTTTGAGTATTTGTATTACGTTTTTTTGTTTCGCCCTTTGGGCAAAAGCGTCCTCCACTGCGGGGCATACTTTCGCCCTTTGGGCAAAAGCGTCCTCCACTGCGGGGCATACTTTCGCCCTTTGG
>JAISPX010000037.1 GCA_031274595.1 Prevotellaceae bacterium
TTTTCTGCAAAGGTACAAGAAAAAAATGACATTATATATCTGTAAAACAGATAGTTATTAACAGGTGAGGGATCCTTTTGTTAACAACCCCTCATTTAGTAAATTTTTCGTGCGTTGACCATGGTAAGTATCCAAATGCCTCTTTTAAAAAAAACTCAAATTCTTTTTAATAGCGTGTCCCTGCTGCCGTTAGTTCCCAGTCCCGGAAATAACTTTTTCCCTTGCTGTCAATCCAACGCCTTCGGCGAACATGAAGAATGACTTTCCTGTCACGTAAAGGAAAATCTTTTATCGCGGATTCTTCGTAGAATCCATTGGAGGACAAATTAAAGGTTTCGTACTCGGCAGGGGCAATATTCGATTCGTCTAAATACAGATCAAGGGTGTCGCCGGTTTCTTTTATTTCTACTAACTCAAAATATTCTACTATCTCGGTGGGCAATACATATTATGTTAATGACTGCAATAAATTATCTTTTCCCATTTTTTCCCGCAAAGGTAATATTTTTTTGACACAGGGTTTTGCTGGTGAGCCGATATGTAACGCCATTGATGGTAAAAGTTCCTTTACCGTTAGAATTATCTTCGTCTTTACTGCATCCGAGTAAAAGACAGGCAAATATGACAAAAATGCCGTAAACAATATTTTTCATTTTCATTGTATTAATTTTTATATCTTATAACTTTAACAAATTTCATTGGGTAAAATTAAAATATTTTTTTGAAAACAAATATCATATCAACCTGATTATTTGATAAGAGAAAAAAATATTTTGAAATTTGACATACATTAACCGTAATATCTTCAAAAAACACTAACTTTGCACAATTTGTTTCGGTAAAATCTTCGTCCGAAACGTTATTGTATTAGCACATGAGTATAGAAAAAAAATGGATATTACCTGTCGCCGGTGATTTAGAAAAAATAAATAATCTTGCAATGGCTCTCGGTGTTGACCAAACGCTTGCACAGTTATTGGTACAACGCGAAATTTATACTTTGGAACAGGCAAAATTCTTTTTCCGCCCTCAACTCGAAAATCTGCACAATCCGTTTCTTATGAAAGATATGCAACGCGCCGTTGACCGTATAAACCAAGCAATTACAAACAACGAACACATTATGGTTTACGGCGATTACGATGTCGATGGAACAACTGCCGTTGCTTTGGTGTACTCGTTTATTCATAAAATTCACGCCAATATTTCTTATTATATTCCCGACAGATACGACGAAGGATACGGAATTTCAACAAAAGGTATAAATTACGCAAAGGAAAACAACGTAAAACTGATAATAGCGCTCGACTGCGGAATAAAAGCAAATGAAAAAATAAACTACGCAAAACAATTGGGAATAGATTTTATTATCTGCGACCATCATCTTCCTGGCGATGATATTCCAAATGCCGTTGCCGTATTGGATTCAAAGCGTTACGATTGCGAATATCCGTTTAAGGAACTTTCGGGATGCGGCGTAGGATTTAAATTAATTCAGGCTTTGGGAAAAGAAAACAAGATTCCGTTTGAAGACATAGAAAAATATCTCGACCTTGTAGTAGTCAGCATTGCAGCCGATATTGTTCCCGTTATCGGAGAAAACAGAATTTTGGCTTTCTATGGACTCAAACGTTTAAACGAAAATCCGCGCAAAGGATTGCACGCAATAATAAAACTTTCGGGACTCGAAAACCATCAAATAGCAATTGACGATATTGTATTTAAAATAGGACCGCGAATAAATGCGGCAGGACGCATGGAACAAGGTCGCAGCGCAGTTGATTTGCTCATTGCCGACGATAACGAATCTGCCATAGAACAAGCCATATCTATAAATTCCGTAAACAACGAGCGTAAAAATGTTGACCGCGCAATTACTTTTGAAGCCATTGAAATGGTAAAATCAGAAGACGAAAACAAAAAAACCACAGTTGTTTACAATCCCAACTGGCATAAAGGCGTTGTCGGAATTGTTGCATCGCGACTTATCGAATCGTTTTATCGACCAACAATTGTGCTTACAAAATCTAACGGATTTATTTCAGGTTCGGCTCGAAGTATTCCTGGTTTTGATTTGCATCAGGCGGTTGAAGCGTGTTCAGATTTACTCGAAACTTTCGGCGGACATACTTACGCCGCAGGTCTTACAATGAAAGAAGAAAATCTTGGAAAATTCAAATCCAGATTTGAAAAATATGTAACCGACAATATTGACGAATCGACAATGATACCGCAAGTAACAATCGATGCATATCTGGATTTTAAACAAATAACGCCGAAATTCTTCCGCATACTAAAACAATTTCAACCTTTCGGACCCGGAAACATGTCGCCTGTTTTTCTTACTCAAAACGTTTACGACAACGGAAACAGCCGAAAAGTAGGACAATTCGGCGAACATATAAAACTTGAAATAATTCAGGAAGAAGAACCCTACCGCCCGTTCAACGGAATTGCATTTAATCTGTCGGAACATTTCGACTTTATAAAAGGCGGAAATCCCATTGATATTTGTTATTCAATTGCCGAAAATTATTATCGCGGAGTTGCAAATATTCAGTTGCGCGTGAAAGACGTAAAATGTAAAGAATTTGAATTTTTGTAATGCGCATCAAAAAACGTTTGTGATCCTTAAATGAAATCAAATAATATAGGAAATTACATATCGCTCGTGAAATTTGAACATACGGTTTTTGCATTGCCGTTTGCATTTACAGGTTTTTTTCTTGGATATTACGAAAATGCCGAATTATCGTTTGATTGGCTTTTGCTTGTAAAAATGTTGCTGTGCATGGTTTTTGCGCGTAATGCTGCAATGGGATTCAACCGTTACGCCGACCGTAAAATTGATGAAAAAAATCCGCGCACGGCAAAACGAGAAATCCCAGCGAAAATAATTTCACCAAAAGCAGCGTTAGCATTTGTAATTATAAATTGCGTTTTGTTTTGTACAACAACATTTTTTATCAACAATCTTGCATTTTATTTGTCGCCCGTAGCGTTGTTTGTTGTGATTGTTTACAGTTACACAAAGCGTTTCACATTTTTATGCCATTTTGTACTTGGCGCATCTCTTGCAATTGCTCCTGTGGGCGCATATATTGCAGTTTGCGGCAATTTCGGCATAACGCCGCTGCTGCTTTCCGCAATAGTATTATTGTGGACAACGGGTTTTGATATAATTTACGCTTTGCAGGATGAAGAATTTGATAAAAGTCAATCGTTGAAATCAATACCTGTAAAATTAGGTCGAAAAAAAGCAATGATATTTTCTTCGATTTTACATTTTATTGTAATAATTTTTCTCATTGTAATATACTTTTACAATAATTTCGGAATTTTTTATATATCTGGTTCAATAATATTTTCGATAATGCTCACATATCAACACTTGATAATAAAACCAAGCGATTTGCGAAGAATTAACACCGCATTTTTTACAACAAACGGAATTGCAAGCATTATTTTCGGATTTTTTTTCATCCTTGAATTATTGCTGTAAAACTTATGTATTTGCCATAATGATAAATTTCAAATTAAATAAATCAATATTTTTTGTAACATTTTTGCCTTGCAGACGTCTTATAAAAAAATGTTGTAATGAAGAAAAAGGCTCAAAACAAATATGACTTCGGATGATTTCAAAAAACAATTTTTACCACATGCGGAAAAACTTTATGCATTGGCTTTTCGATTACTTAATAATACAGATGAAGCATCAGATGCGGTACAGGATACATTCCTGAAACTTTGGAATAAACGCAACGAGTTGGAAATACAAAATACGGAAGCATTTTGCGTAACATTGGTAAAAAATATTTGTTTAGATGTATTGCGAAAACGCCGCAGAAACGAACCGCTGTCGAATATTGAACAAATTGAAAACGAAAAAACAGTCAACAAACAAATAGAAATACATTACGATTGGATACAAATGCAAAAACTGATAAAACAACTTCCGCAACAGCAACAACAATTAATTATATTGCGGCATGTGAAAGAATATACAATGACAGAAATAGCGCAGCAAACAGGATTAAGCGAAGCCAATGTTAGAACAACGCTGTCGAGAGCAAGAAAATTATTACGCGAAAAATTTGAAAAAATAAATAACTATGGATACCAAAATTAAAACATTATTGCAAAAATTCTATGACGGAAATACAAGCATAGAAGAAGAAAAACTGTTGCAAAAATATTTTGCCGAAAATGACGAAAATACTGAAGATTTTGCAGCAGACAAACATTTATTTGCAAACATAAATCTTGCAAGCGATATAGCAACTCCAGCAGATTTGACCGAAAAAATCAATGCAAAAATTGATTATGCGAATAAAAATACGCGTTCGCACAAATATTTGCACTTAATTAATTTGCGAATTATAAGCGCAGTTGCCTGCATCGCTTTATTAATCTCAATCACGGCAATAGTTTTGCTCAACAGCGAAAAGCCAAAATTTATCGCCAATATCAATACAAACGAAGCCGAAATAATAGAAATGCTCGAACATTCGTTTGCGAAAATATCAAATGTAGTTGACGATGCAGTTGCAATGCTTGATGTTGCAGATGAACAGGTGTGCGAAATAAACGAAGTATTAAATAATTTATAAAATCGAAACACAAATAAAATTCAAAATATGAAACCAAAAAATATTATATGCATAATTATAATGATTATATGCTCCAACACAGCATTTGCACAAGCATCATTATACTCAAAATTTTCGGATATTGAAAGCGTCAAAAGTATTTACATTGCGGATGTAGATAAACTTACAGGCTGCACAGGCTGCGGCATATCCGGATTTATAGGCGACAATTTAAAACAACTTCTGACTCCCGATATCGACCTGAAAAGAATAAAAACAATTACAATTTTAATGTCCAGCAACAATGAAGCAATAGCAAAATTGCGTACAGAGACGATGAAAATTACCGAAAGCGGAGATTACGAATTGTTAGTTGTATCAAAAGACAAGAAAGAAAAATCATCTATATACAAAAGAAAACAAGGGAATTGTGAAATAATCATAATATCAGATGGAATAGACGAATTTATATTTAAACAACTGATTGGCGACTTTTCTTTAAAAAAGTGAAAATACAATTATACGTTAAAAAACATTAAAATTTAGATTATCTTGTATATGTATTAAAATAATACCTACTTTTGCAAATGATTGAGATTATATTTTAACCTAAATTAAATAAAAAAATGATTAAAAAATTATTAGTCGTTATTACGCTTGCTGCCGTTGTAGTTGCTTGCGGAGACAAAAAGAAAGACAACACAGAACAGCCAAAATTCGTTGGCGTAGAAGCTTTGGTAGAAAGCGCAGATTCTCTCGTAGCGCTTGATGAAGTAACACTTGTTGGTAAATTAGGATTATGTCCGCTTACCAAAGAAGATGTAGTTTTAGCCGGCAAAGGAACATTGGTAAAAGTTGTTCCAGCCGAAGGAGTTATTGTTGATACGCTTTTATTTGGCGGCGCAGCCGCAGTTACAGGAAAACTTTCATTTGAAGTTCTTGATTCTGCTACTGTTGCCGAATTGGAAGCAAAACTTGCAGAATGTAAGGCAGCTTGCACAAAAGCAAAAGAAGAAGTTGAAGTTAAAGAAACAGAAACAACTGAAAATGCCGAAGTTAAAAAAGGTTGTTGCGCAAAAGAAGAAAAATCTTGTTGCAGCGCACCAAAAGCAGGTGATAAAGTTTTCACTATTACAGTTGTAAAAGTTGAAAAATTTGAATGTCCTAATAAAGACAAATGTTGCAAAGAAGGTGAAAAAACTGACGAAGAACAAAAGTCTGACGAAGAACAAAAATAATTTTTTTACAATTCATACAATCTTGAAGAGGCTGTCCAAAATTAAGGATAGCCTTTTTGCTTTAAAAGCAAGCAGATGAAATGAATATTAATGGTTAATAATATCTCGCCTTTGCAAGGAGAAACAAGTATAACACAAATACAGATACTCAAAAGAACATTAAGCGTATTTTGATTACAGTTTAGTATAAGTCGTAAATGAGGAAAATCATTGTTTTTTCAAAATTATTTTTGAGTTTTCAAGTTTTTCAAGCGAGTTCATAAATGTAGAAAATTCTTGATATTCTTCTTTATTGTAATTTCCCGAACGCAGTAAAAACGTTTGAACTATTATAATCTTTCCTTCTTCTTGTTTAATATCAAAACTATACTCGCCGAAAGAAGATTTTATATTAACAGGACTCGGCATTGCTTCAATAATAAAATGCGATGGGAAATTTAAGGTTATCGTATCAATATCTCTGTAACCTTGTTTTATTGAAATATCCAAATTTCGTTCTTTGTCAGGTTTATATGCATTTTTATTAAACGGATTTACAGGAATAAAAAGCCTGCTTCCCGAAATATTTCCATATTTATAAACTTCAACATCAAAATCAACATTCATAACAGGTACGGAGTTCTTATATTCATTTGTTTTTAGATTTTTTATTGTTGCAAGAGGCAAATGAATCATTTTTTGTAAACGGTTTATTTTATCTTTTTCATCAAGATATTTAATGCCTACAATTCTTTCATATTGTTGCAATTCGTAGCGTTTTGCAATATGAACGTTTGCAGAACCGGCTTCGTCAATATCAACAACAACATTTTGCGTCATTAAGTTCAGTGAATCAGGATTTTGAGGAAGCGTTACAAATTGTATTGTTCCGTTTTTACATACCAAAGCATCGTGTCCTGCAATATCTTCGTGAACATATCCAAATGGAAATTCGGGATTTGTACATTCAAGCCAGAGAGTTTCATCATCAAGAGGAACTTGAAGTATTACGTGATTCATTTGAGTTGTTGCTGCATAATCGGTAAAAATGCGTTTATTTACGGTGCTTATTATTGTGTAATATGAATCTATTCCACATTCGCGTAACATTGCGCACAGAAAATTAGACAGCGCTTTACAGTCGCCGAATTTGGTTTTATAAACATCTTCGGCTGTCATTGGCTGTAAACCTCCGATTCCCAACTGAATACTGACATATCTGGTGTGTTTGCCGAGATATTCATAAAGAACTTTTACTTTTTCACGTGGTGTAAGTCCGTTTGTAAGGTTCAATATTTCCTGTTTCAATGCATAAGGTAAAACGTCTCTGCCTTGCAACAACGACCATTGCCATTTTCCGTAGTTTTCCCATCCGTTTTGGTTTCCTGTGGTGTTATCATAATAAAAATTACTTGGCATAAGAAATACTATTGGAAATATTTCGCGCCACGATGGAGAAAACGATTCCGACTTGATTGCGGCAAAATTATTCAGCGACCATTCGTGAGTATCGGTTGTTGTGCTAACTCTGCTTACGGGAGTTATATCTGTATTTACATTTTTTGATAAATATTCGCAACCTTTCGGAAGCGATAAGGAGTAAACGGCTTTTTCGAGCGAAACATTATAACCCGAAATCGGACTAAACGTTGGAAACAGTAAAATTCCGTTTTTCCACGAAATTTCATATTCGTATTTTATTGTATATGGATAATATGAAGTTTGCGGCGACAGAAAATAATATTTGTGGTCTGATGCCAAATGTTCGGAATATTCTGTTTCTTTAATTTCCGACCGCTTGATTTTGCGTATTGATTTTCCATCTTTATCATAAATCTCGCCCGAAAAACTTTTCAGATTTCGGAACTTGTCGCCGTAACAAACAAATTCGGACAAATCATCGCCCTGTTTGTTCAGTATGGTTATCACATAAATATTCTTTTGCGTTGCCGATTTTATATCGCTGTAAATAAATTCTGTTGAATTGTAACGAATAACGGCATTACTGTTTTTTTTCAATTCTTCGGGAATACTTTCAACAGAATAATTTTGCGCCGAAATGTTTACTGCTACGAACAAAAACGTTATCACAATTAAAAATTTCTTTTTCATTTTATTCAAAAATTTTTGTTATTGATTTTTTTTAATCACAATTTGGCTGTCGCTCATTTGTGTCAACATTCCGTAAAAAGCGCTTAAATCTTTATATTCTGTTGCAGGATATATAATTCTGTCAAGCGTATAATTAAATTTCATCTGCAAATTATTCAATACTGCTTGAGATAAATATGAATATGCAACGCCATTTTCACAAGCCGAAAGTTTTATGTTGTCGGGTTTTTCTTCCAATTTATAATCTTCGGGAAATTTTATGCTGCAAGTTATGTTGTATGTTATTGGATAATTGAATTCTACAGGCAAAACACGTTCCTGCTGTTTCAATATATTTTCGGACATAAACGGAAAAACGGTAGAGTTTATATAGATGTATTCGTCTGTGGAATTTACTGTTGATGTAAATGTAATTGTTTCGTTGACAACTAATGAATCAATGCCTTTTATTTCAACATCGCTTACTTTTATTGAATATTCTTTTTCTATCGACTCAATATATTCTTCTTTTGTTTTATATTTTTCATAATTATTTGCAAAATTATATGCCGCCTGATTTGTATAAGTTTTTTTAATTGTGCCTTCCAATTCGCCCGATTCGTTAATGCTGCCGAAAATTACCGCTGTTAATTTACTTTTTGTAATATTTGTCAAATTAACCCATCCATGTTCGTTGTTTATTTTATAAATCCGCGCTCTGTCAACCAATAAATTTGGAGGCAAGATATTAATATCCGAATGTGGATTTGTGCCATCAACGTACAAAAGTTCTCCGTTCAGATTTATCTGTACAATAAATGCGTTTATTTTGTCAAGTGTCGGCGAAAAAGGCAAACGACCTCTGCTTCGGGGATTAAGCAAAATTGGAACGACATCAAATCCCGCATCTCTCAAAGCCGAATGTAAAACAAAATTTATATCGGCACTTGAGCCTGTGCCTTTTTCTGCCGCCGAGCGCGGGCTTTTTGCCATTAAATAATATCTTTCGTTCCACTTCATTTTTGACTGAACAAGTTTAAGAATATTTCTTATTTTTTCCTTATCGCCTATATTCGATTCTTTTATCGCCAAAACTTCTTTTTTGAAAGGATACGATGTTTTAAGATTTGAATTAAAGTCGGATTTATCAAGATTTTCGTTCACAGCTGTCCATGTGTTTGAATAACTTTGTGTAATTTGTCCGGGAAATTGAATTGCCGAAATTTCAAATTCAACTTTGGTTTTGAAATCATCGAGACACCAAACATTTGAATCGTCTTTTAATGCTGGGATATCTTCTGCTTCGCATGAAACAATGTCTGTTACAAAACTATATCTGCCTGAATTGTAATTTCCTTTTGTACGCTCAATATTTAATCTTTCATAGCCTTTGACATTTGTATTGAATTTAAAATATTCGGGAACCGTAACATTAAATTTGCTGTACATAACAGGTATAGAATGTTGTAGATTTATATCTGGAATTGAATAGATATACTCGGATGTGATTGTATATTTATATTCAATCACCGAACCGACTTTTACTTCCGGTATCGAGAATTTTATCTGTGTGCGTATGTCATCAATTTTTTCTCTGAAAATATAATCTTTTTTAAGGTCGCTTTCAACAATCTTTCCATCAACAAGGTTGTAAGATGTTGCTTTATGTCCCGATAAAAATTCATTTGCTGAACCTCTGTTGTACAACATAATTTTGCCATCGCCCCATGATGTTCCTTCCTTTTTTAGAATTTTCACTTTTACTTTATAATCATAAACAAGGCTAAGCGAATTTAACGTTTCGTAACGGATACTAATATCCTCGTACAAAATTACGGCTTCGGCATCAGGCGCTTTGTCGTATGTTGTCATTTCAAGTTCTTCTTTTGTAACTTTACCAAACTTGCGTGAAAAATTTTGAGCAAAAACCAATTGCGTCAAAAATAATAATAGTACAAATGTTGTTATACGTTTCATATTTGCTTTTTTAGTTTTATTCTGCAAATTTATATTTTTTTATTTATGTTTAAGAATTTTTCAAAAAAAATGTTTATTTTTTGTGAAATTTATACTAAACAGCCATCAAAATACACATAATGTTTCTTGAGCATTAATATTATTTTCTACTTGTTTCGCCTTGCAAAGGCGAGATATCAAGTGTCTCGTTCTGAAAAAAGTTGACAAGTTATTACTCTTTTTTTGTTAATTTTTTTATTCTGAATTAGTAAATTTATATAAAAATATGTACATTAATTAGGTTATTTATAGATTATTACAAACATAATATCTCTGTAATATTATCAATTCCATATATTCGTATAACTAAAAAAACACTAATTTTACAAAAAAAACATTTTGGAAAAAAACATAAAAAATAAGGCAAGCCAATACCAAGAACGCTCTGTACTCGTTGGTGTTATTACGAACGAACAAAGCGATGCGCAGACAAAAGAATATCTCGATGAACTCAGATTTTTGGCGGAAACAGCAGGCGCAATTGCGGTAAAATCGTTTACACAACGATTGGAAAGAGCGGATTCAAAAACTTTTGTCGGCTCTGGTAAAATACAGGAAATTATGAATTTCATTAAAGAAAATGAAATCGACCTTGTTATATTCGACGACGAACTTACGCCATCGCAACTGAAAAATATTGAGAAAATTCTGGACTGTAAAATACTTGACCGTACAAGCCTTATTCTCGACATATTTGCAAAACGCGCAAAAACCGCTTATGCAAAAACGCAGGTAGAATTGGCGCAGTATCAATATTTATTGCCGCGCCTTACCCGAATGTGGACGCACTTGGAACGTCAGCGAGGCGGCGGAATTGGCAGATACGGACCCGGCGAAACACAACTCGAAACCGACCGAAGAATTATTCTTGAAAAAATATCGAAACTGAAAGGACAACTGAAAAAAATCGACAAACAAATGGTTTCGCAACGCGGAAATCGTGGCAGTCTGGTTCGTCTTGCGCTGGTTGGTTACACCAATGTAGGCAAATCAACGCTGATGACTTTGCTGAGCAAATCCGAAGTTTTTGCCGAAAACAAATTGTTTGCAACTCTCGATACTACCGTGCGCAAAGTGGTAATCGAAAATCTTCCGTTTCTGCTCTCCGATACGGTTGGTTTCATTCGCAAATTGCCTGCGCAATTAATAGAATCGTTTAAATCAACTCTTGACGAAGTGCGCGAAGCCGATGTTTTGGTTCATGTTGTTGATATTTCGCATCCTAATTGCGAAGAACAAATAAATGTTGTGAAACAAACGCTTTTTGAAATCGGCGCAGCCAACAAACCCGTTTTTCTGGTATTCAACAAAATTGATGAATATACCTTTGTCGAAAAAGCAGAAGACGATTTAACTCCTGTAACTGTCAAAAATTATTCGCTTGAAGATTTAATGAAAAGTTGGATAGCAAAAGAAAATACTCCGTGTATTTTTATTTCGGCGAAATTCAAAACCAATATCGAAAAATTGCGTAGCGATATTTACAAGATTGTTGCCGAAATTCACGCCGGACGCTATCCTTTCAATAATTTTCTGTATTGATGATAGTACAAGGTTTTTTCTTTAATTAAAAACCTGAAAAATGAAGTGGCATTAATGGCAGTTATGTAATTAGCCACTCCTTACGAAGTCAATTTATCCCAAATTACGCATTAGGGATAAATGGCATACTCACGGAGTAGTTCCAGAGGTTGTCAAACCATCGTCGCCGTTTTTTTGACAGCGCTACCATTAGGACAATATTTCCGTTGATTTTTTGAAAATACGCACCGATAGCAAATGTTCTGAAACGCAATGTAGAGAGCCTTCTTTGG
>JAISPX010000104.1 GCA_031274595.1 Prevotellaceae bacterium
TGGTTCTTTTTTTTGTTTTTTCAATGCAAAATTAACCAAAAAGGGCTGACTCTATATATGTTGAATCAGCCCTGTTTTTTTTACTCTTTTTTTAATGTTTAGCGGACAGCAATAATTTAAAGTTTTTGTTTTCCGGTTGCAAATATAGTAACAATTTGTGAGAAAAAGCAATGTCGTTTTATTTTGTGAGATATAACGGTACAAAGCAAATTAGCGATAAGCACAACCCATGTTTGTGTTTGAATGGCATTAACGCTGTCGCCATAGAAAAAATGCAATTGGAAGTTCTGTTTGAGTTGCTTGTAAAGTGTTTCAATAGCCCAGCGTCGCTTGTATATTTCCTGCAAATCTTCAATCGAAAAATCAAAGTTATTTTTGGGGTGCCGTCCAACGCCTTTAAGAATATTGTCGAACAGCGAAATTGTTGTTGAATCTAACACATAAAGCAGTTTTTCCCATTCTTTTTGCTCTTTATTGAAGCGGCTGTCCGCTAAAATTTGTATTTTTGTGCATTGGTTCTTTTTTTGTTTTTCCAACGCAAAATTAACCCAAAAGAGCTGACTCTATTATGTTGAATCTGCCCTGATTTTTTTACTCTTTTTTTAATGTTTAGCGGACAGCAATAAAAAACAATAATATTTAACATCAAACAAAAATTAATTTAACTGCGAATTTGACTTCATAAATAGCGGTTATTTAGCTCTCGTCTGCGGTATTGAAAATGTGAAATAATAATAAAAACATTGGAGTTGATTGCTTTTGTTAAAAATTGGTATTATTTTTGTATATTTGTAATAAAAACATGAGAATTATGAAACGTATTATAAGTTTTATTTTATGCACAATGTGTACTACAATAATTTTGGCGCAAACTGCCGAAATTATTGATATACAGTTATTATCGCCACCTGAAACCATAGTGAATTTTGGCGAAGAAGATAAAAATGCAGCCATTGTGGCAATACATTATTATCAAAATAAAGAAAATAAAGAATCCGAAATATTTGTTCTTGACAGTATTCTCATAAATACTATTGCTGACGGAATAAAAGAAGTACTTGAAGAATCGCCTGTTTTTGAATACAAAGACATTCCTGTTTACAATATTTACAGCGACACGACTATGATTGGCGAAGATATGCCTAAATCCGAACTTGATGTTATTTCAGAACAATCGGGAGCGCAAATTGTTGTTGTTATTGAATATGTTGATATAAGTTCAAATTATGTTTTCGGAAAATCAAACCGCCGACCGCTGATTACAAATGTTGATTTTGTTGCAAAAATCAACGCTTACGACGTCAGTACGGGAAATAAAGTAATGAAATATACAGGCAAAGACAATGTTATGATTCCCGCATCGCATGACGAAGAAGGAAATTATATTCCAGCTCCGAAAATAGAAGATGCGCGAAGAATTACAGCCGAAATGATTGGTCGCGATTTTGCAAAACGAATAACGCCGACATGGGAAACTGTTGAGCGGCTTATTTTTTATGATTCATATTACGACAGACGAAACAGTAATTTGTATAACGCCTACAATTCGGCGATGAAAGAACAAAACTGGACAAATGCTGCCCGATATTGGAGCGAAGAAATCACAGGCAGCGGAACAAAATCGAAACAAGCGCAAATAATGTATAACATTGCTCTTTCGTGCGAAATGCTCGAAAATTTTGACCTTGCTCGAAAATGGCTTGAAAAAGCAAAAGCATTGAACACAAGAATTAATGAAAATATTGACGATTATCTGAATATTCTTAATCAACGAATTACCGATAAAGAAAAATTAGATAAGATTTTTAACTAAAAAACAAAAAAAACGTGTCTGTTTCAGTTGATAATATAAACAAATTCTATGGCAAGCAACAGGTTTTGAACAATATTTGTTTCGAAGCCAAAAAAGGCGAAGTATTAGGATTTCTTGGTCCAAACGGAGCAGGAAAATCAACAACAATGAAAATAATCACAGGTTTCATTGCCGCTTCTGGCGGACGCGTATTGGTAAATGGCGTAGATGTTGAAAAACACACGCAGACAGCAAGTAAACTTATAGGATATTTGCCCGAAAGCAATCCTCTTTATTACGATATGTATGTTCGCGAATATCTTAAAATGTCGGGAAATATATACGGAATAAAACGAAAATTGAACAACAGAATCGATGAAATTTTACAACTTACGGGATTGGTGCCCGAAGCGCATAAAAAAGCAGGACAGTTATCGAAAGGCTATCGTCAACGACTTGGATTGGCTCAGGCAATTTTGCATGATCCCGATGTTTTGATTTTGGATGAACCTACAACAGGATTAGACCCAAATCAAATTGTTGAAATACGAAATCTGATAAGAAATATAGGAAAAGAAAAAACAGTGATATTTTCTACGCACATAATGCAGGAAGTTGAGGCTGTTTGCGACAGAGCGATTATTATAAATAAAGGAAAAATTGTTGCCGATAAATCTATAGAATCGCTGAAATCAATGTCGCAAAATCCTGTGCAGCGCGTGGAAGTTGAATTTTTACAAAATAGAAATACAGATGAAATCAAAAAAATAACATTTGGGAAAATCATAGCGACATATAATCCTCAACATTTTTTAATAGAAAGTACGGTAGATGATGATATCAGAATAAAAATATTTAACCTTGCAAAAAACAACAATCTTACAATTGTAACTTTACGCGAAGAAGAACAACATTTGGAAGAAATTTTTAGAATAATAACAAATAAAAATTGAAAATTATGGAAAAAGAAAAAACAACAAACGACAAAATGACCTCAATCCTCAAAGTAATAACAGGAATTTTATGCATTGCAGTAATTGTTTTAGGCGCATTGCTTTATTTGAAATCGAAAGAAAATAGCGAAAATATCGAAAAACAGATTGTATTGACAAGCGACAAGGAAAATCTTATTAGCGAACTTGATGCATTGAAACAAGAATACTCAACATTGCAAACCAACAACGATTCTATAAATCAGGCATTATTGCATGAACAGGAAAAAATAGAACTTTTGTTGGAAAAAGTAAAAAAAACAGAAGCAGGAAATTCGCAAAAAATACGCGCTTACGAGAAAGAACTTGGAACATTACGCTCAATAATGCAAAATTATATTGTGCAAATTGACTCGCTTAATACTCTTAATCAACAACTTGTTTCCGAAAATGTTCAAATAAAAGAAGAAGTTCAGGAAATAAAGCGCAGGCACGAAGAAGTAGCGCAACGCGCCGAAGAACTTACAACAAAAGTGCAAGAAGGCTCGGTGATAAAAGCGCGAGGAATGTTAGTGCAGGGAATGACAAAAAAAGACAAAGATACTGAACGCGCAAGCAGAACAACTCATCTCAGAACCTGCATTACGCTTATCGAAAATTCCATCGCTCAGCGCGGAATGAAAATTGTTTATATTCGCGTGAAAGGACCAGACGGAATTGTGTTGACAACAAACGAAAACAATCTGTTTGAAGTTGACGGAGAACAGATAATATTTTCCGCATCGCGTGAAATAGATTATCAGGGAACAGAAATAGAATTGTGCGTTTATTACAACTTTGGCGATGCAAAAGTCGCAAAAGGCGTTTATGAAGTAACCGCATATATGGACGGAAAATCGGTTGGCACATCGCAAGTGCGACTGAAGTGACTTTTCATTTTTTTGAAATCGCCGATAATTCGTTTGAGTTATTGGCGATTTCTTTTGTCTGACAATTTACAAAACAACAATAATCTTACAGATTTTGTAATATTATCGTAATGTTGCTCCTGCTTTTGTTTCAAAGGCTTTAAGAAGATTTTGCATTATATGCTCGATTTGCATATCTGTGAGTGTTTTATCTTCGTCCTGCAACACAAAACTCAAAGCATATTGTTTTTTCCCTTCGGGCAAATTTTTACCTTCATAAACATCAAACAGAGAAACATTTTTAAGAAATTTTTTCTCCGCTACATAAGCAATATCGTGAAGTTGCTTATACGTTACATTTTTATTAATTATTAGTGCAAAATCTCTGCGAACTTCAGGAAATTTAGGCAATTCTTTGTACAAAACAAAATGATTTTTCAAGTGTTTCATTAGTTGTTCCCAATAAATTTCAGCAACAAAAACATCTTGTTTTACATCGCATTTTTCACAAATATTTTTGTCAATAATACCAATGGTTGCAATAGTTTTTCCGTTTTTCAAAATATAACTCAAACCTTCGCCCGAAAATGGATTTGTATTTGCCGATACTTGTAATTCATCGGTATTTATGCCGAAACGAAAACATAATCGTTCAACAGTTTTTTTCAGCGTGAAAAATGTGGATTTTTCAAACTTAATATTCCACGAAAGTTGTGTATCTGCGCCCGTTACAAAAATTGCAAGGCGATATTCTTCGCTGTAACCTTTTAATGTTCCGTCTGCTTTATCGGGATTGTACGAGTAAATATTTCCAAATTCGTAAAGTTTCAAATCATTATTTTTCCTGTTTGCGTTATGAGCAATAGTTTCAAGTCCGTTGAATAAAAGCGTTTGCCGCATCACATTCAATTCATTGCTCAACGGATTCAAAATTTTCACTAAATTTTTTACATCAAATCCTTTTATACCTTCATAATAGGCTATTGATGTCAGCGAATTTGACATTATTTCCGCAAATCCGTTATTCGACAAAAAATCCGAAACAATATTTATTATTTCTGCATTATCAGGTTTGGGATGATGCGAAAGCGTAGAGCGCAATTCCGACGGAAAATCAACATTATTGTAACTGTAAATTCTGAGAATTTCTTCAATCACATCACATTCGCGGGTAACATCTACTCTATACGGCGGAACTTCTACAAAAAGTATGTCATCGTTCTCATTTATTATTTTGATTTCGAGAGATTCAAGAATTGTTTTTATTTTATCGCGAGAAATTTTTTTGCCGATTAATCTGTCAATATTTTTATACGATAATTCTATGCCGAACGGTTCAAATGCTTTGCTGCAAATATCATTAATTTCTGATGAAATCTCGCCTTTTGTAATTTCTTTAAACAATAATGCTGCGCGACTAATTGCATAAGGAATAATATTAGGGTCAGTTCCGCGTTCGTAATGAAACGAAGCATCAGTGTGCAATCCATGACGTCGGGCGGTTTTTCTAATCCACACGGGATTAAAATATGCACATTCGAGAAATACATTTTTTGTTTCGTCCGAAATTCCCGAATCCAAACCGCCAAACACGCCTGCAATACACATTGGTCGCGTTGCGCTGCATATCATCAAATCTTTGTCGCTTAGTTTGCGTTCAACGCCATCGAGAGTTGTAAATATTGTTCCTTCATCGCAGGTTTTTATCACAACTTTTTTGCCGTCTATTTTATCCGCATCAAATGCATGTAAAGGTTGTCCAAGTTCGTTAATAATAAAGTTTGTAATGTCTATGGCATTATTTTTCGGATTTATTCCTATTGATTTCAAGCGTTGTTGCAGCCAGTCTGGCGAAGGAGCGATTTTAATGTTTGAAATTGTAATTCCTGCATAACGCGGACAGGCTTCAGTATTTTCAACAACAATTTCATAAACATTGTTTGTATTGTCTGTTTTGAAATTTTCAATTTCTGGAAGTTTCAACGAAACATTACTGCCGTTGGATTTCATATAAGCCGCCAAATCGCGTGCAACGCCGTGGTGCGAAGCAGCATCAATGCGGTTTGGAGTTAATCCTATTTCAAAAATATAATCGTTTTCTAATTTAAATATTTGATTTATCGGCGTTCCTGCTTCAGCGTCCGTGTCAATCACCATAATTCCGGAATGGTCATTGCCGATGCCGAGTTCATCTTCGGCGCATATCATTCCAAACGACTCAACGCCACGAATTTTAGAACGTTTTATTTTTATTTCTTCTCCCGAAGAAAAATAAAGCGTAGCGCCGATTGTAGCAACTGCAACTTTTTGTCCTGCGGCGACATTTGGCGCTCCGCAAACAATTTGCAACGGCTGTTCGCTTCCAACGTTTACTGTTGTTATGTGCAAATGGTCGGAATCAGGATGATTTTCGCAGGTAATCACTTGTCCAAGCGCTACGCCGACAAGACCGCCTTTAATTGTTTCGTAGGTTTCTATCGATTCAACTTCGAGTCCAATATTTGTAAGTATTTCGGCGATTTGCTCAGGCGTTTCGCTAAAATTCAGATAATCTTTCAACCATTTATAAGAGATTGTCATAATATTATAATTTTTTCGATTAATTTTATAAAACGAGTTGCAAAGATAGTGCAAAGTTTGTAAAATCCATAGTTGTTACGCTATTTTCCTATGCAGAATTTTGAAAAGATATTTCCTAAAATTTCGTCTGTCGTAATGTTTCCTGTGATTGTGCCTATATGAAAAATACAGTCGCGAATATCCTGTGCAAGAAAATCGTGAGAAATATTTTGTTTCAAACCGTTTTGAACGCGAATTATTGCCGAATGAGCATTTTGCAAGGCTTCCAGATGTCGCATATTTGTTATGATAACATCGTTTGAACCGATTTCGGGTATTTGGGATGCTTCCAATAAAATATTTTGTAACAACTCAATATTTATTTTTTCTTTTGCGGAAATACTAACTTGTTTAATGTCTGCATTACTTGTGATACTAACAGTTTCAGGCGATTTGTTTTTATCGATTTTGTTGTACGCAATAATCAGTTTTTTGTTTTTGCAGCGTTCAATCATTTTGTTGAGCATATTTTCCGCATTTTTTACAGGTTGCGATGCATCAACAATCCAAAGTACAATGGCGGCTTGTTCTATTTTTTTGTATGTTCGTTCTATTCCGATATTTTCTATTTTATTATTTGTGTCGCGTATTCCGGCAGTATCAATAAAACGGAAAATTATTCCGCCGATATTTGTAGTGTCTTCAATTGCATCTCGCGTTGTGCCGTGAATTTCGCTGACTATTGCGCGTTCTTCATTGAGCAATATATTCAGCAACGTTGATTTGCCGACATTGGTTTCGCCTACAATTGCAACAGAAATTCCATTTTTAATAACATTGCCGACTTCAAACGATTTGCAAAGTTTTGATATATATTCTTCAATATTTTGTGCAAGTTTGCCGAGTTCTTTTCTGTCGGCAAATTCAACATCTTCCTCGTTAAAATCAAGTTCTAACTCAACCAGAGAAGTAAAATCAATCAGTTTTTGTCGGATACTTTGCAGTTCATTCAAAAATTTTCCTCGCATTTGGTTTATTGCAACTCTATGTGCCGCTTGGGATGCAGAATTTATTAAATCGGCAACGGCTTCGGCTTGGCTTAAATCCATTTTGCCATTTAAAAAAGCGCGCTGAGTAAATTCTCCTGCCAGAGCAAGCACACAACCGTTTTCGATAAGCAATTTCAATATTTGCTGCTCAATATACGCAGAACCATGACATGAAATTTCTATGACATCTTCGCCTGTATATGAATGTGGCGCTCGAAAAACACTGACAAGCGCTTCGTCTATAATTTCGTTTTTGTTATTTTGTATTTTACCAAATACAACAGTATTTGATTTTACAGCAAACAAACTTTTATTTTTGTCGGCAGGGAAAAAAATTTTGCTCGCATTTGCTATTGCATTTTTTCCTGAAATCCTTATCACAGCAACGCCTCCAACGCCACCGGCAGTTGATATTGCACAAATTGTCGATTGATTCATTTATCGTATTTTTTTGCAAAAATATAGATTACATTGGAATTTCATAAAGATTTAATATCGCAATATATGTCAACTTACAATTTGTATTTGTCAAATTAGATTCTAAAACCGTTGCTATATATACGTTTCATGAATATATTCACAAAGGGAAAAATATAAAATATTATTTTTTATTACGATTTGTAATGTAACATGCATATTCGTTTTTTGCTTAAATTTTTTATGCTAAAATCAGTGCAAGCATAATAATCTTAAATCCTTTATAAACATTGGGATTCAGGCTATATTTGAAGTAAGAAAAATATATGTATTTTGATGATTATGATATAATGTGTTTATATATTTATTTAGCGTATAATTAACTGTAACATATATTATTACACAATTAAAAATGAAATATTGTTTTTAATTTTATTCAAAAACAAAAATATTTTTATAATTACAAAAAAACACAGGTAAAATGCTGTTTTCTGATAAGGTCATTTGCAATTACAAAAAACAGGTCAAAATTTGCGATTTTAACACTTCGGTAATAAAAATTAAAATTTATGTGATTTTTTATTGCGCTTATAATCAATAAAATAAAAAAATAATGTTATTTTTTTTTCACAAGGTGTTGCAAATTTATGTTAAACAAACTATATTTGCAAAAAGAAAACATACAAAATGAAAATTATAGTGAAAATGAAATCAATTAAAATTAAATTCGCATGAAGAAAATCATTTTACAAATGCTGCTCGTAATTGCGAGCGTTGGTTTTGCGCAAGCGCAAACCAGAATTACAGGAAAAGTCGTAGATGCAGAGGGTAAACCTCTTGACTACGTAAGTATTTCTGTAAAGGAAGTGCCCTCTGCGGGCGCATATACTGATAGCGACGGTAATTATACATTAAATGTACCGTCAGGAGGAACAACGCTTGTGTTTAGCTTTATCGGCTATAAAACACAAGAAGTTGCTATTGGCTCGCGTTCTATTATTAATATTAATTTAGAAAGTGATGCTACTATAATTGATGAAACAGTAGTTGTAGGATATATGACTATAAAGAAATCAAGTTTTACAGGTGCTTCTACGGTTGTTAAAAGTGACAAACTTGAAAAATTACCTCTTCCTTCTGTTGACCAGGCATTGCAGGGACAAGTAGCTGGATTGCAAACATCGACAGGTACAGGGCAACCTGGTGCTGACACAAAGATGACTATTCGTGGTATTAGTTCCATTACGGCAGGGACAAATCCTCTTTATATTATTGATGGTATTCCTGTTACTGTTGGCAATGTTGTTGGTGATGCTTCGGGGGCTACATCTGATGGTGGGGTCAATGGTTCTCTTGTAAGCGCCATGGCAGATATAAATCCGAATGACATTGAATCTGTAAATGTATTGAAAGATGCTTCGGCTACTTCCATTTATGGCGCTCGTGCTGCAAATGGAGTTATTGTCATTACTACAAAACAAGGACGTCAAGGAAAAACAAGGTTTAACTTTTCATCTCAGGCAGGCGTTTCAAGCCGTACTAATACAGGGTTTAGAATGGTAAACAGTGATGAATGGATTGAACTTGCCCATGAAACTTATATTAATTCGGGTTTTAGTGAATCGGACTTTGATAAGTTTATGGAAAAATTTCTTAAAGCCCCAAACGGAGAGTACTATAATACCGACTGGACCAAAGAATCATATAGAGATAATGCAATTACTTACCAGGTAGACTTTTCGGCTCAAGGTGGTGACGAAAAAACTACTTTCTTTTTTTCTGTAGGTAGGTTTTCTCAAGATGCTATACTTAGGTGGGGTAATTTTACACGTAATTCCGGTCGTCTAAATTTGACTCATCAAGGGACAAAATGGTTAAAGTTTGGCGCTAATGTAACTTATTCTTATTCTTTTAGGGATATTCCTCCCGTATCAGGTTCTGCTTTTGCAAGTCCTGTTTTAGGCGCCTTGATGGCAAATCCCCTTGATCCTGTTTATCTTGAAACAGGAGAATTTAATACATCCTTAGTAGGTAATTCAGGCACTAATTATGTTGCTACAAATACGTATAATTTGACAGAAACTAGGACAAATCGTTTTTTAGGATCAGTATTTGCAGAACTTACTTTTGCTAAAAATCTGAAATTGAAGACACAATACAGTTATGACTTCTCTAATAACATGTTTGACCAATGGATTGGTGAAAATTCTCCAGGTTATAACGACACATATCAGGGTTCGTCATATCGTTATTCAACTAATGACTTTGTTCAAAACCTAACAAATACATTAGTGTATAATTTCACATTAAAAAATGTCCATAATTTCAATTTATTGGCGGGGCAGGAAACTACGCAAAGCGATTACAGGGATGTACATCTTTGGACAGGAGATTTTCCTGAAAATACTAAACTTAAAGAGCCGGGGATAGGAACTAATCCTCTTTACACGGGAGGTACTAAAGGTACATCCAGATTATTCTCACTATTTGGTCAATTTAATTATGATTATGATAATAAATACTATCTATCTGCTTCTATTCGTCGTGATGGTTCATCTAAATTTGGAATAAATAGCAGATATGCTACATTCTGGAGTTTAGGGCTTTCGTGGAATATAAAAAAGGAAAAATTTCTTGAACAATACGATTGGCTTAATCAACTGACGATACGTGCAAGTCACGGTACTAATGGTAACTCAGATATTGGTAATTATAGAAGTAAAAGCCTCTATGCTTATGATGTTTACAATAGTTTACCTGCTGCATATCCTGCTCAATGGGGATTTTCCAATCTTACTTGGGAAACGGTAGAATCTTCAAATGTCGGTCTTGATTTTAGGGTTTTGAACAATAGGATAGGCGGAACAATTGAAGTTTATTACAAAAAAACTATTGACATGCTACTTAGTGTTCCTGTGTCTTATACATTGGGTACAAGTTCGTTACTGCAAAATGCAGGCTCTATGCGTAACCAAGGAATAGAGATAAGTATTAATGCCGTTCCTGTGAAAACCAAAGACTTTACATGGACAATAGATGCAAACTGGTCGCGCAATTTAAATAAAGTACTTAATCTTCAAAGCGAGGGTTTTGTTTACACCGACAATTCTCGTATTAGAATTGAAGAAGGAAGAGATATTCTGTCGTTCTATATGGTTAAATATGCAGGAGTTAACCCTGCCGATGGAAACAGAATGTGGTATAATAAAGATGGCGAACTTGTTTTCCATTACACTGATGATAATCGCGTTTTTGGGTTAGGCTCCGCATCACCGGATGGTTCAGGCGGTATTACCAATACATTTTCATACAAAGGATTTAGTCTTAGCGCATTTTTATTTTTCCAATATGGAAATAAAATATTCTTAAATGAAGGTCGTTATACAATGGATTTAGGCGGTAACTTATCGTATGGGATAATGGCAACACAATTAGACCGCTGGCAACAGCCCGGAGATATTACCTCCGTACCTAAATTATTACGGTCAAATACAGCAAATTCAAATGATTCGTATTATTTGTATGATGGTTCGTACATACGTTTAAGGAATATTACTTTATCTTATGATTTACCCGAAAAATGGGTAACAAAAATAGGATTAACAGGTTTGAGAATATTTGCCCAAGGACAAAATCTTTTTACTATTACCAAATATCCGGGGCAGGATCCTGAGGTGCCGAATGGTCAAGCTTTTTTCGCTTATCCTGCTTACAAGACATGGACGCTTGGCTTAGATGTTAAATTTTAATGAAAATTTATTAATTTTATAAAATAGAAAATATATGAAAAAAATATTAACAATAATACTTATCAATTTTGTTTTAACCTCTTGTTCAGAAGAATGGTTGAACCTTAATCCGTATGATAGCTTATCTGACGAACAGGCTATACAAACAGTTGCAGATGCTCAAACAGCTTTAAATGGTGTTTATATGCTGGCTCGAACTTCTGACTTTTATGGACGTAATACTATCGTTTGCGGTGATGCTGGTACTCCGGATGTTGTATTAAAAGAGCCTAATGCAGGAAGATTTATTCCAGAATATAGTTGGCAAAATGTTGTACCGGGAGCAGGTTATTTTACTACTATTTACACAAGAGGGTACAGAGCTATTGATGCAGTCAACAGATTAATTAAAAAATTAGGCGAAATACCAATTTCTGATGCTGATATAGATGAAGCATCTCAAATACTTGGTGAAGCCTATTTTCTTAGGGCATTAATTCATTTTGAAATACTTAAATTTTATTCTCATGCTTACAATTATTCTACGGATGGTTCTCATCTTGGTGTTGTTTATATGTTTGAACCAACAGAAGAAAATGACCATCCTCGCGTTACGGCAAAAGAATCATTTGAGTTTGTTATCGCAGATGCCGAACAAGCGCTTGCATCTATGAAAATAGATGCTCCCGAAAGACCTTTTTCTGCAGGGAAAATGGCAGTAAATGCTTTTTTAGCACGTGTTTATTTGTACAGAGCCACTGTGTCAGGAACAGCAGATCTTGATAAAGCAAAAGAATATGCAGAAAAAGTCATAACGTTAGGAAACTACAGGATTGCAACAAAAGAAGAATACAAATTTACAGGAACATCGTCTAACTATTCTTCTAAAATGTGGCAGTCTTCTGAAGGATATTCAAGCGAATCAATATTTGTATTTCCTTTTAATTCAATGGAAACACTTGGAACTACATCAATTGGCGCTATTTATTTGGATCCTAATAAAGGATATGGAGATTTGTTCCCATCCAACGAATTCGTTGCCCTTCTGGCAGATACTACAGATGTACGGAATTCCATATTTTATGTTTATTCAGATAGTAAGACTTATTTGCGTAAATTTTCAGGACCTCCTGAAATAAGTTTATCTATGAATAATATTAATCTATTCCGTATATCGGAAATGTATCTTATTGCTGCAGAATCATCTGCACGAATTGGCGGCGCTGAAAATGAAACAAAAGCATTGGGTTATTTAAATGATATTAAAGTTAACAGAGGTTTGACATCTGTAAGTTTATCAGGACAAAATCTTATAGATGAAATTTTGCTTGAACGGCGTAAAGAACTTTGCTTTGAAGGGCATCGACTTTCAGACCTCAAACGTCTAAATCTCGGTGTAGTTCGAGGCCATGATTCTAATAATCCTGGCAATCAAAATTATGGAATTTCTTACCCTGATTATCGTTTTGCATATCCTATTCCCCGGCACGAAATGGATATTAATAAAGTTATACAACAAAATCCTGGTTATTAAAAAATATAAAATATGTTTAATATAAAAAAATAAAAAATTATGAGAAATTTGAAATATATTTTTACAATTATTCTTGCAACTTTGTTATTTACATCATGTGAAGATGAGCAAAGGTACCTTGGTTCGCCGCGTGTTAAGTTTGGAACAAGTAAAATTACACTAGGAGCATATTCCGATATTTTTTATGTAGTTCCTGGAACTTCAACATTTAATATTGATGTACAATTAGTAAGCGCTCCGCTTGATAAGGATGTTACTGTATACATTAATGTATTGAATGATTTATCAGATGCTCGTTCAGGCATTGATTATTCTATTCCTGCGGAAGTAATTATTCCCGCAGGGTCTAATTTGGCAACTCTTACAGTTACAGGATATTATGATGGATTAAAAGATGGGACACAAGATATTCGTCAACTTGTACTTGAAGTAGTAGGAAGTAATGGCATACCTGCTATTACGACTCCTATATCCGCAGGTAATAAATTAGGAGTAAATACTTATACGCTTACTTTACGCGGTTTGTGTCCGTTTATTCCAGAAGATTTTGAAGGCACATATGAAGTTTATGAGCAATCTGGTTATGAAACAGATCCATATCCTCTATATGATGTTGATGTTACTCTTTTATCAACAGAAGGTAGCGTTGGTACTTATGAAGTTATGGGACTTTGGGGAGAGCAAATACCTGTTACATTTAATATAGATGGAAGCGATCCTTTTAATATTAAAATAAACATTCCCAAACAGGCTTATGCTACTCATGCAACTTATGGACAAATGTGGTTTGAGCAGAGGTCTCAAGGTACAGTAAATGCTTGCGACATGATAATTAACACAAATTACAAAGTTTATGTTGATGCTGGATTCTTCGATCAAGTTGTATGGAGTATCTGGACTAAAAAATAACACATTTACTAGTCTAAAGCATTATAGGATTTAGGCAAAGTTTATTAATTTTACATGAAAGAGGCTGTTCATTCCGGACAGCCTCTCTTGTTTTTTCTTCTATGAATCATCATTTTATACTAATCCGCCTGCAATAATATTAAAAGATATATTTACTTTTTATTTTGTAATTTTGCAAAAATGAAAATATTAAAAACAGTATGTCATTTATATGACAAAGCGTTGCTAAAATACTTAAAATAATAAATATATCCTCGTATTTTCCGTGATTGGCAAATTATTTATGCTGTACAAACAAATTATGGAAAAAAGGCAGAAGAAATGGACAAACACTTAGTGTGAGCAAACACAGTATGGCAATGGATAGAGTATCACGGCATGCAGGCGAAAAGGCAAAAAAATGGAAAAATATTGTTCCATTGTTTCAACCCGCCTATTCGCCAGAACTAAATCCTGTTGAACATTTATGCCATTGTATCAGGGAAAATGGAGGATTTAAGAACAAAACTTTCAATTCTTTATCTGAAGTTGAAATGCAATTGATGACCGAACTTGATAATTTAAGCAAAAACAAAAATACAGTAAAATCAATAATTCTTTTTCTTTAATTAAATAAAGTTTTTGTTAGCGGGTTGGTATCAGGAAAAATATATAATAGAAGTTTGCGGTTTGAGACATGTATAAACAGCAATCTTTTTTTGTTCAAACATTAAAAATATGATTTCATAACAGTTTGGAATAATTAGTCAATTAAGCAAAGATAATGTATTATTTTACAATTTGATTATAATCTGCGCTTTTATTTCCGTTTGTTTGTTGCCATCAATTTTTGTCGTGCCGCTGCTTATTGATTCGAGATTGCGATAAATTGTCTGCGATGCTCGTAACCATAAACTTATCTGTTTTGTTGCTGAATATTTCAAATTAAAATACCATCGCTGTCCTTTCATATAATATGCTGGAACAGAATAAGCATAAAGCACATCGTTTTCGTAAGCGTATATGCGCGTATTCCAACTGTCTGTGTTAAAATAAGCATAACGCAACGAAATGTTGAGAGGAAATTTTGTGAAATTGTATGCTATATCCTGAAAAATCATAAATCCTTTTTCATCAGGTTCGCTGCCGCGTTTGAATGTTGCGTATTCAACACGGTTTTGCATTTGCAATTTTCCAAGCAATGTATAGTTAAGATTATAATTTACATGAAAGTTAGATTTATCAACGGTTTGCGCTATGTGTCCATTGGTTGGAGTATAATTTTCTTTATTGTTTTTTTGTTTTACATTAATATACATTTTCATATTTCTGGTTGGCGAATAATCAATTCTGAATGCGTACGAATATCCTCCGGATGGCGCATTAATTCTGTATTTTAACCATGGGAAACGAAATATATCAAAATATCCGGAAAAATTCACGTTTCGTAAAGGTGAAAATGTTGTTGTGATAAAAAATCCTTCTTCGTTTTCGGTTTTGGTGCCATCGCTAAAACTTTGCGCATACAGTGATTGATAATCGCGGGCATAATTTCTGTACAGCAGCGATAATTGTATATTTTGCTCCAGACTGAACGTTGCGCCAATGATGCTTGCATTTTTTGTGTTTGAGTCGAATGCTGTTTCTGCAAACAAAATCATTCGTTTCCACATCCATTGAGCATCTGCCGAATAGTTATAATTAGTCGATTTATTAAGTTCAAACATATTATACGGCTGCAAATCACGCATATAATCTGCTCCAAAACCGTGCCACAGCGCAGAAACTCCGATACGCAAATTTTTATATTCATAATTTATATTTCCTCCGGCTGCTGTTTCGCTCACCGAATTTTTATTGTTTATTTCGCTGTTTGTACGATGCAATCCTGTTGTTTGCAAGGTTTTGAAAACTTTATTTGCGCTGTCGGCAATTGTTGCATCTCTGTTTTTGTGCGATACAAATAGCGAAATATTGAAAGCATTAAATTGCATATTTGCGGCTGTTCCTCTGAAATATTTATTTTCGTCGGTTGATGAATATCCGTAAACTCCGCGTGCGCGCTTGCGCACAGTAGTTCCGACAACAGATTTGCCGATTCCAAAACCGTTCCACAGCACAAGTCCTTGACCAAATTGCGCTTGAAAATCGCCGACAATCAAACGTTTCAAAAACTTTTTTGAATCGTATTGAATATATCCCGAAATAAAATCAAAATATTTTTCGCCTGCGTCTTTTTCGGTTGTTATATTCCATTTCAGCCTGTCGCTGTATTGATAAGAATAGCGTGAATAAAGCGATAATGGCGAGCCTTGAAATTTTGTTGTTGCATCATCTTTGTATCCTGCCTGTTTTTCGAGCAGTTGTTTTGCTCGCACAATAATTTGATGTTTGCCTCGACTAATCATATCATTAAATTTTGCCGTATCCGATTTTGCAGTGTATTCGTATTCCGAGCCAACACTAACAAACGGATACAAACTTTCGGCAAGTTTATTGTTAAATCCGTGAACAAAGGCAAGTTCATATTTGCTCAACATTTTACCGTTGCGTTTTATATATTCAAGTATCGATGAAATCTGAAAATCGCTGAGAATATATAATTGTTCCAAATCCGCTCGTACAGCGGCGTTCAGGTCTATGGGATTATTTAATAAATTTGCAAATTGCTCATATATTTGTTCCAAATCAATTTCCGAATTTTCATCTTCATTTGATGCGGCAACTTCTTCAACCAAGTCAATAATTATTTTTATCGGGTCATTTTGAGATTCCTGCGCAGTAAGTTTTACGCAAATCACAACAAAAAACAATATAACTGAAAACTTTTTCATTTTTTATTAAATTTATACGAAATGCCTATACAACTTATGTTTCCAAGTACGTTATGATAACTGTAAGCAACATCAAAACTAATTTGTTTGTAATGATAACCTGCGCCAAGCGTAAATAACTCGGGATTTGTAGAAATTCCTGCGCGTAAACATAACTGAGATAAAATATAATATTCAGTTCCTCCGCAAAATGAAATATCGCTGCGGCTGTCATAAATCAAATCGGCGCAAAATAAAAGAGCGGAAACAGGTTTATACGCCGCTCCGATTTTATATCGAACAGGAATTTGTTCTTTGTTTTCAAGCGATAATGACGATTGTGTCGGATTGAAAACATGTGCGCCAACGTAAAAATTATCCGACACATCGGCAAACAAACCAACTTCGCCGCTTACCGCAGTTGCATTTTGATAACCGCTTGTGAAATTTACTGTATTGTAATTTATTTGCGCACTCAACGAAAACATTTTCCAAAGACGTTTTGCATAAGCAATCGAAACCTTATTTTCGTTGTATTCCGAAAAACCAAAATGCGCAACAGAACCTCCAAGCGTTCCTATTTTTGTAGGAACAACAACAGATAAAGCGCTTAATGAGAGTTCGGATATGCCAAAATTATTTTTATAAAATGCAGCGATTTCAATATCTTTAAACAAAGTCAACGCCGCCTGATTGTTTACCGTTGACCATACATCTGCTGTTGCCGCGCCTGCATTTCCCATTCCCGCCGAACGCGCTCCGTTTGCGTATGTATTGTTTTGGGCGTTTACACTCATTGCGGATGCAAAGAATAATATAAGTGTAATATTTGCTTTCATAATGGTATTCCTGTTTTTATGAAAATATTTTTTTAAGTCGTTAATTTAATACTGCAAAAATAAGAAAATCTATTAAATTAACAAAAAATATTTTATTATTTTTTTCCGTCGAAAATTCAACCCGTAAATGATTATATCCTTGTTAGCGTTTTATATGCTTTTATTTATTGACAATAAATTTGTACCTTTGCGCCAAATTATTAAAATTAATATCCACCTTGTTTTTTTATGAACGACAACAAAATAATTACCCGATTAGAAGGAATAAAACAGAAATTTGAAGAAATAGGTCAGCAAATCACCGATCCTGATATTATTGGCGATATGAAAAGATTTGTAGCGCTCAACAAAGAATATCACGAACTTGAGCCTGTTGTTGCGGCTTTTGATAAATACAAACTTGTTATTGCAAATATAGAATCGTCAAAAAAATTGCTTGAAACCGAAAAAGACGATGAAATGCGCGAAATGGCTTTTGCCGAAATAGAAAAACTCGAAAAAAAACAAATTACCCTCGAAGAAGAAATAAAAATACTGCTCATCCCTAAAGATCCGCAGGATGACAGAAATGCAATACTCGAAATACGCGCAGGCACTGGAGGAACGGAAGCATCTATATTTGCAGGCGATTTGCTGCGGATGTACACAAGATTTCTTGAAACTCAAGGATGGAAAATTGAAATCACCAATGTGTCGGAAGGAACTATAAATGGTTTTAAGGAAGTTGTGGCAAAGGTTACAGGTCATGGAGTGTATGGAATTTTGAAATACGAATCGGGAGTGCATCGCGTGCAGCGAATACCGCAAACCGAAGCGCGCGGGAGAATTCATACATCAGCGGCATCGGTTGCCGTATTGCCCGAAGCCGAAGAATTTGATGTGGAACTCAACGAAAAAGATATTCGTAAAGATACGTTTTGCTCGTCAGGACCGGGAGGTCAATCGGTGAATACCACTTATTCGGCTGTTCGGCTGACGCATATTCCAACAGGAATTGTTGTGCAGTGTCAGGATGAAAAATCGCAACTGAAAAATTACGCCATAGCGCTTGCAGAACTTCGTACGAGAATATACAATATGGAATATCAAAAATATATTGATGAAATTGCAGGCAAACGTAAAACTATGGTTTCAACAGGCGACCGTTCGGCAAAAATCCGTACTTACAATTATCCGCAAAGCAGAGTAACAGACCATCGCATAAATTACACAATCTATAATTTGCCTGCGTTTATGGATGGAGATATTTCTGAAATTATAGAACAATTACAGATAGCGGAAAATGCAGAGCGGTTGAAGGAAAGTGAACTTTAAATTTATTTGAAATGAAGAAATCCGAAATTTATCTTGCCGGCGGCTGTTTTTGGGGAGTTGAACATTTTATGAGTTTAATAAAAGGCGTTGTTTCGACAGAAGTCGGTTATGCCAACGGTAAAACAAAAAATCCCACATACGAAGAAGTTTGCAAAAGCAATACAGAACACGCCGAAACGGTTCATGTAACTTATGATGCCGATACAATCTCACTTGAAAAAATACTTTCTCTATTTTTTAAAATCATAGACCCAACAAGCCTCAATAAACAAGGCAACGATGCAGGCGTTCAGTATCGCACGGGAATTTACTTTACAGATAGCAACGATTTGCCTGTGATTGAAAAGATGATAATGGAGCTTTCAATTGATTACGATAAACCGATAGTTATCGAAGTTTTCGGGTTGAAAAATTTTTATACCGCCGAAGATTATCATCAAAAATATTTAGAAAAAAATCCCGCAGGATATTGTCATATAAATCCAGCATTGTTTGAGTTGGCAAAAGACACAAAATCTTAACAGCCTCTGAAACCTTGTCAGGATTAATATTTCGCTCCTCCTGTTTCTTAACGAGGAGGAAGTAGTTGTGATGTTTCCAACGAAAACGTTTCATCGTTACCCACTCGTTAGAAAACGAGCGGGAGCTGTGGGTAGAGCGCACCAAAGCAGGCTAAGAAATTGCCAAATAATCAACAGTTTTCGTGGATTTTTTTGTCCACAGTATCACATTCCTCGCTTCGAGCAAGGAGAACGGAGCTCGGAGCGAGGAAATTCAAAAGTTTATTTATAGAACCATTGCGAACAGCAAAGTGAAGCAATCGGAGCGTAGCGGAGCTCGGCGTAGCCAATCTGATTACTTATTATTTTAAATGAATATCGTATCGTGCACCTAATAAAAAAAACCACTATCTTTGTAGTCAAATACAACAAACAATAGCAATATGAATTTATTAAATTTTACGACAACGTTTCCCGATGAGGAAAGTTGCAAACACAAATGGAAAGATATCAGAGA
>JAISPX010000119.1 GCA_031274595.1 Prevotellaceae bacterium
ATAGCGTCAGCCGCTCTTGACTTTTTGGTTACTTTTTGGTCAAGCAAAAAGTAACAAGAGAAAGAAATAAAACACATTATGACATAGACAAAAACTTCAGGCTTTTTTAAGGGAGACTAATTAGATAATTCGTAATGTTTAATTGATTTTATTATCTTTGCGCCCGAAATTAAAAATTATAAACAAAATGAGAATTAATATCGTAGCAGGAAACTGGAAAATGAATACCACCGTAAGCGAAGGTGTAAAATTAGTTTCCGAAATAGTTGAAAAATCAAAAGATTTATCAAATGTTAAACTTATTGTGGCGCCGCCGTTCACACACATTTACAGCGTATGCGAAAAACTTAAAGGAACAGAAATAGGCTTATCGGCGCAAAATTGCGCAAGCGAAGAAAAAGGCGCATACACAGGCGAAGTTTCGGCTGAAATGCTTGCAAATTTATGCGTAAAATATGCAATCATAGGACATTCGGAACGCCGCGAATATTATAAAGAATGTAGTGAAATTCTTTTGAAAAAAACCAAACTTGCGCTTGCCAACAGTATTTCGCCTGTTTTTTGCGTTGGCGAAAATCTTAATGAACGCGAAGAAAATCGCCATTTTGAGGTTGTAAGAAAACAAATTGAAGAAGTTGTTTTTAATATAAATGAAAATGATTTTGAGAAAATAATTATCGCTTACGAACCTGTGTGGGCAATAGGTACAGGCAAAACAGCAACATCAGAACAGGCGCAGGAAATACACGCTTTTATTCGCAAAGTTTTGTCGGAAAAGTTCGGAAAAAAAGCAGAAAATACGTCAATACTTTATGGCGGAAGTTGCAAGCCAAGCAATGCAAAAGAAATTTTTGCCCAGCCTGATGTTGATGGAGGCTTGATTGGCGGCGCATCGCTCAATGCCGATGACTTCATCGCAATAGCAAAATCGTTTTAATATATTTCTAAATTTATAACCACGAAAAACATTTGATTTTTTGTGGTTATTTTTATTTTGCAAACAATGGATTATTATGAAATAAACTTAACGCTGTCGCCGCTTTCAGACGAAATATCGGAGATAGTTGTCGCCGAATTTGCCGATTTGGGATGCGATAGTTTTACCAATACCGACACGGGTTTGAATGCATATATTGCACAAAATATTTTTGATGAAAATAAGATTAAAGATGCTGTCGAAAATCTCAAAAATATTACAAAAATCAACTGTTTTGCAAAACACATCAAAAGCCAAAACTGGAATGAAATATGGGAATCCAATTTTGAGCCTGTTGTTATTAACGAAAAATGTACCATTCGTGCGCCGTTTCATAATAATTTGCCGAAAACAGAATATGAAATTGTAATAATGCCAAAAATGTCATTCGGTACGGGACATCATGCGACAACTTATCTTGTTGCAGAGGCTTTGCTTAATATGGATGTTGCAAATTTGCAAATTCTTGACATAGGCTGCGGAACAGGAATTTTGGCAATTCTTGCCGCAATGAAAAACGCTGCACACATTGATGCTGCCGACATTGACGAATGGGCTTACTCAAATGCAATAGAAAATGTTTGTGAAAATAATGTCGAAAAAAAAGTAAATGTAATACTCGGCGATATTAATCAAATAAACAAAAAATCATACGATTTGATTCTTGCAAATATCAATCGTAACGTTCTTTTATCTGATATGCGCCGCTATGCAAATTTACTGAAAAATGAAGGAAAACTTATAATCAGCGGAATATTTGCAGACGATATTCCGATTATAGAAACCGAAGCAAACAAACATAATCTCGTTAAAATTGAAGAAAAAAACCGCGATAAATGGGCAAGAATACAGTTTGTGAAATTTGAGTGTTAATTGCAATACCAAGCCTCTATTAAAAAATGATTAATGGTTTAATAGTTAAAGGTAAAATAGAAACATGGATACTCAAAAAAACATTAAGCGTACGTTGATGGCTGTTTAGTATTATAAAGGATAATCCGTACCTTGCAGGCGTTACTGTAAACTTTGGGTGGAGTCAACCAAGCCTTGGGTGGAGTCAACCAAACCTTGGGTGGAGTCAACCAAACCTTGAGTGGAGTCAACCAAACCTTGAGTGGAGTCAACCAAACCTTGGGTGGAGTCAACCAAACTTTGGGTGGAGTCAACCAAACCTTGAGTGGAGTCAACCAAACCCTGAGTGGAGTCAACCAAACCCTGAGTGGAGCCAGCCAAACTTTGGGTGGAGTCAACCAAACCTTGAGTGGAGTCAACCAAACCTTGAGTGGAGTCAACCAAACCTTGGGTGGAGCCAGCCAAACCTTGGGTGGAGTCAACCAAACCTTGCATATATTACTGTAAATATTAAATACGTTCTGTGAAAATTCATACCAAGCCGCTATTAAAAATTGTAAATCGTAAATAATAAAACAATACTGCGTCATCTGCGTGCTATAAACAAATCAACGAAAATCACTTCACCTTATATATACTCTACAAATATATTTTTCAACAGAGGATTGTAATATTAATTTTTACCTACAAATCATAAATAATCTAAAAAGAATAAAAAAAACATCATTTCTTAATTGTTAATCATCAATTATTTATAACTTTGTGCATTCTTTCTAAAATATAAGAATTTAACTAATTAATACATAAAAAGATATGGCAAAAATTAAAATTGGGATTAACGGATTTGGCAGAATAGGACGCTTGGTTTTCCGTGCTGCTTTAACAAAAAATGACATTGAAGTTGTCGGAATTAACGACCTTATTGATGTCGATTACATGGTTTACATGCTGAAATACGATACTGTTCACGGGAAATTCAACGGAACAGCAGAAGCAAAAGATGGAAAACTTATCGTAAACGGACATCCTATCCGCGTAACAGCAGAAAAAGATCCTGCAAACTTGAAGTGGGACGAAGTGGGCGCAGAATATGTTGTTGAATCAACAGGTTTGTTCCTCACAAAAGAAAAAGCCGAAGCGCATATTAAAGCAGGAGCAAAACGCGTTGTTATGTCAGCGCCTCCAAAAGATGACACGCCGATGTTTGTTTTGGGCGTAAATCATAAAGAATACAAAGGACAAGCAATTGTGTCCAATGCTTCTTGCACTACAAACTGTCTGGCGCCTCTGGCAAAAGTTATTAACGACAAATTCGGCATGCTGGAAGGCTTGATGACAACTATTCACGCAACAACAGCAACGCAAAAAACCGTAGATGGACCTTCGGTAAAAGACTGGCGCGGCGGACGTGCGGCATCAGGAAATATTATTCCTTCGACAACAGGCGCAGCAAAAGCGGTAGGCAAAGTAATTCCATCGTTGAACGGAAAACTTACAGGCATGTCAATGCGAGTTCCCACGCTGGATGTTTCGGTTGTTGACCTTACTTGCCGTTTGGAAAAATCTGCAACATACAGCGAAATCTGCGATGCAGTCAGAGCCGCTGCAGAAGGAGAATTGAAAGGTATTCTCGGCTACACCGAAGATGATGTTGTTTCATCTGATTTTATCGGCGAATCACGCACATCGGTATTTGATGCAAAAGCAGGAATTGCGCTCAACGGAAACTTCGTAAAACTTGTTGCATGGTATGATAATGAATGGGGTTATTCAAACAAAGTTATAGAATTAATCCAACACATGGCAACAGTTTGATAAATAAAATTGAACTCATTATTTAACAAAAAACGGCGGGCATTTTGTCCGTCGTTTTTTTTATAAATATTTTTTTTCGTGTAATAATCCAATCAATTAAAAACTATTTTTTTACAGTAGAGCAACAGCATTTCAATTTAAATGTTCTATTGCCTTTGTTAAACTTATATACATCAAAAGTATATTTGATTTTGGTCTGTTTTTTACGGCTTTATACATAATGCGATTCTTTTTCTTTTTATATATTCAACGTTGTTTGGTCCATAATAACCTTTATCGGAATAACATGAAATAACAGCCAAATCAGGATACTGATTTTCAATGCACGGTTGTAATCCCGTGCTGTAATGCTCGTTGTCTGTTGTTGTATTTAAACTTAATTGCATGCCGTTTGTGTCGGGAAGTTCTTGTTTTTTATAGCCATAGTATAATTTTTCCCCTTCTCAAATATCTGGCTCCCGAATCTACTCCCTGATAATACTTTTTTATTGCATTAACACATTCATTTTATTTCTCTTTATTGATATCGCATTTGTTCGTCTTCTTTTCTATCCTTAAACAACTTCTGTATGTATGCCTTCGGGATAAAACAGGCTGTATCTTATATTTACATATAGTATTCCTGCAACATGCTTTACTATAACTTTATGGTTAATCAATTGTTGATTTACTTTTTTCAACAGTCTGATTTTTATGAATCAGGATGCAAAGATACTAAAAAAGTATCTTATAGCAGCAACATAATACATTAAATATCAATATATTATTAATAATCTCGCCCGACAAAGGACTCTGATGCTACATGTTTCAACCCGTGTGAAACAAAAAAACAGCCGATTACTTTTCTTGTAACCGACTGTTTTTCATGTGACTCCGACAGGATTCAAACCTGTAACCTTCTGATCCGTAGTCAGATGCTCTATTCAGTTGAGCCACGGAGCCTGACAAATCGTTTTATTCCTACTAATTAGCCGAAGTAAAACGTTTTTCTTTTAATCGTGCTTTTTTACCTGTAAGGTCGCGCAAATAGTAAATTCTTGCTCTGCGCACTTTTGCATATTTGTTAACTTCGATATTTTCAATAAACGGAGAAATTATCGGAAAAATACGTTCAACACCCACACCGTCCGAAATTTTACGAACGGTAAATGTTTTCGCGCTTCCTTTTTTTACTTGTATCACAACTCCGCGAAAACTCTGAAGCCTTTCTTTGTTACCTTCTTTAATTTTGTAAGTAACAGTAATCGTATCGCCTGCCTTAAATGCAGGAAATTCTTTTTGTTGTTCGTTTGCAAATGCCTGTTCGGCAACTTTTATTAAGTCCATTTTTTTATATTTTTTTTGTGTTTATGCTGGCAACATTATCGAACTAAATAAGAGGTTGCTCTGATTTTGGGCTGCAAAGGTAATAATTTTTTTATAAAACAAAATACTATTACTTAAAAATTATTTTTTTGTCAGTTCGCTAATTTGCTTAAAAAAATCGTCAACGCCTGTAAGTAAATCTTTGCAAATGTTTTTGTAATGAGTTTTTACAAGTTTTTTATTGTCTTTACCATCTGGATTATTTGTTCGCTCAAACATTTCATTGCGAAAGCCAACAGCATTGTTAATAATTTCCATCGCTTTTTCTTTTTTATCTGGATATAAATAAGCCAGAGTGTAGCAATCGCTTAAAACCTCGCTTATTAAATAATCAATGTCCTTTTTAAGATTACGTAATTTTGCCATAATTATTATTATATTTTATTATTTTGAGATGCAAAGTTAGTAAAATAATTAAAACCTTTACAGAAATTATTAAAAAAAGTACAAAGCAGATTCAATTGATAATAAAAAACGATTATTTATTCAACTCATTCCAGAGTAAATCTTTAAGTTCGACAATGCCTTTGTTTGCGACAGATGAAATAAATATGCAAGGAATATCGGGTAAATTTTCTCGCAATTCCGATATAAGTTCATCGTCAAGCATATCGCTTTTGGTTATTGCAAGCGCTCGTTTTTTATCAAGCAATTCGGGATTATATTGTTTCAGTTCGTTAATCAGAATTTTGTATTCGTTATTTATATCATCGCTGTCTGCGGGAATCATAAAAAGCAACATCGAATTTCGTTCTATGTGTCGCAAAAATCTCAATCCAAGCCCTTTCCCTTCGTGCGCACCTTCGATAATTCCGGGAATATCGGCAACAACAAATGATTTTCCATCTCTGTATGACACTATTCCTAAATTCGGCTCAAGAGTTGTAAAAGCATAGTCGGCAATTTTGGGTTTTGCTGCCGATATTACCGATAATAAGGTTGATTTTCCTGCATTTGGAAACCCAACCAAACCAACGTCTGCTAAAAGTTTAAGTTCAAGAATATACCAGCCTTCTTCGCCTTCTTCGCCCGTTTGCGCATAGCGCGGAGTTTGGTTTGTAGCCGATTTGAAAAAAGCGTTTCCCATTCCGCCTCGTCCGCCTTTGAGCAAAATTTTTTGCTCGCCATTTTCTGTAATTTCACACAAAGTTTCTAATGTTTCCGCATTTTTTGCGATAGTTCCGAGCGGAACATCAATAATTATATCTTTTCCGTTTGCGCCTGTACTCAAAGTTCCGCTTCCGTTTTCGCCGTTTTCGGCAAAAACATGTCGCTGAAAACGTAAATGTATCAATGTCCAGTATTGTTTGTTTCCTCTTAATATGATATTTCCGCCGCTTCCGCCGTTTCCGCCATCGGGTCCGCCTTTGGCAACATATTTCTCGCGATGCAAATGCACCGAGCCGCTGCCGCCATTGCCCGAGCGCAAAAACATTTTTACATAATCTACAAAATTGGATTGTGGCATATAAATATAAATTATTTAATTATTAGCATACTTTAAAATTGTTTTTTTACAAATATTGTATTTTTTCAAATCAGGAAAAATATTAACGATTCCATCTTATTCTGTACATGAATCCAACATCAGGATTTAAAAGATGATACTCGTAACTTTTGGTTTCGTTATCAAAAGGTATTTCATCTATTTTTGTATAATTTAATGAAATAGATCCTATTTGCCTTTTTTCGAGAATAGCATTTTCAGAATGTTTTTTATATTTTAAAACAATTCTATAATGGATTATATCAATATCTTCATCAATTGTGCTTTGTACGTAAGTTGACGAATTCAAATCAGTGTCATCTAAATCGACTCTAACATGTATCAAGGCATTTTGATTGTAATGTACTGGGGTTTTAAATTTAAATATAGCTTTGTCAAATTCACGTTCATCTTTGCGTAAATTTATTTTTTCAAAGTTTTGTAATTTAGATGAAAACGCTGGCTGTTTACTGCCTGACCACTGATATTCATATTCATATTTTGTAAGGATAGGGCATTTAATTTGAATTAATCTATATACTTCGTAGATAATTTTCTTGGCATCTGCTGATGCTTCATATTTAATAAAAGAACTTCTTTTCTCAGTTGATTTGTTGCCAGATTGTGGTTCTACCCATGTTACAAAAAATTTATAAGCTATATATACTATTGCAGATAAAGCCATGCAAATGAAAACAAGAGCAATAATCATAGCTGTTTCATTTTCCAAATAAATTAAAAAAAAACCTAATATTGAAATAGTTGATGCTATAAAAGCATAAACATCTTTTCCCGATATTCTCTTTTTTCCTTTTGCCATAGTTACATTAATAGATATATTTTACTATTTAGCCTTTATCTCCCATATACTTATTGTTTTATTATTTTATACTACAAAGTAAATACATTATTTCCACTTTACAAAATTTCTTGATTTCTTTTATTGGAATTTATATTATTTAATCCATATAATGAATTTTCATGGATTTTGTTTTTGCAATTATATGTTTCAAATTAATGCTCAATGTTTATTCTTCAACCAATTTGCAAATTTCTTTGAAAATATCTTCGATAGTTCCTATTCCGTCAACAAATTTAAATTTCTCTTGCTGTTTGTAATAATCGGCAAGTATTGCTGTTTGTCTGTTGTATGTATCTATGCGATTTCTTATTGTATTTATATCTTGGTCATCGCTGCGTTGCGATATTTTTCCGCGTTCGAGGATTCTTTTTATAATTTCATCATCGTTCACATCAATTGCTATCATCATTGCTATTTCTTGGTTTTCGGCGTTCATTATTTCATCAAGATTGCGGGCTTGCGCAATTGTTCGCGGAAAGCCATCGAAAATAATTCCTGTATTGTCTTTTATGTTTTTTATTCGCAAGCGCACCATTTCGGCAACAATTTCGTCGGGAACAAGTTGTCCGCTGTCGATAATTGCTTTTGCTTTCAAGCCTGTTTCGGTTGAGCGTTTTATTTCGTCTCGAAGCATATCGCCGGTAGATAAATGCATAAACTTGTATTTTTCAACCAACAATTTTGCCTGTGTGCCTTTTCCTGCTCCTGGAGGTCCAAAAAGTAATATATGTTTCATTGTTTATTCTGTTATTTTATAAATATCTTTTAAATTTCTGCCAAGTTCGTTATAATCCAAGCCGAATCCGACAATAAAATCATTTGGAATTTCCATTGCTACGTAATCCAGCGCTAATGGTTTTTTGTAAATATAAGGTTTCAACAGCATTGTTGCAATTTTTATTTGCTTTGGGCTATGGTTTGTTGTAAGCATTTGGTGAAGTTTTGTAATAGTTGTTCCCGTATCTACAATATCTTCTACCAAAATCACGGTTCGCCCGTCGATATTGGTATTCAAGCCAAGCACTTCGCAAAGTTCTCCTGTCGATTTTGTTCCTTCATAAGACGATACGCGAACAAAAGTAAGTTCGCAATTGAAATCAATACTTTTCATCAAATCTGCCAAAAACATAAACGAACCGTTAAGTACGCCGACAATCAGCGGAATATGTTCGCCTGCCATATCGGCATTGATTTTTTTTGCAAGAGTTACTATCGATTCCCGAATTGTTTCGTAACTGATATATTTTTCAAACTTTTTATCGCCAAGCGTTATTATATCCATATCAAAAAAATTATATGCTGTTTTGTAATTAACTGCGAAAATAATACTATTTTTGCTATTTATAATAAAAATCTACATAAAAGTCAAAATAATAATGTTGTGATTACTTGGATAAAACGCTTTAATACTAACGTTCACAATATGTTTTGGCGATTTGGGAAAATATTAAATAATTAACAAGCAATAAGATTATGCAAGCAATTGTTAGTATCATCATGGGCAGCACATCGGATATGCCGATAATGCAGGCTGCCGCCGAATTTTTAAACGAAATGCAAATTCCTTTCGAGATTAACGCTCTGTCGGCGCATCGTGTTCCCGAATCTGTTGCAGAGTTTGCCAGAAATGCAAAATTGCGCGGAATACAGGTTATAATTGCTGCCGCAGGCGGCGCTGCTCATTTACCCGGAGTGATTGCCTCTTTTACAACTTTACCTGTGATTGGCGTTCCGATAAAATCAAGCAATTCGATTGAAGGATTAGATTCTATTCTCTCGATTTTACAAATGCCTGCGGGTATTCCTGTGGCTACTGTTGCTCTCGATGGAGCAAAGAATGCAGCCATTCTGGCAACGCAAATATTAGCGCTTGCCAACAGTGATATTGCCGAAAAAATCAAAAAATTTAAAACAGATTTGGCAAATAAAATTACAAAAGCAAACAACGATTTGGCAAATATAAAATTTGAGTATAAAACAAATTAAATTTATAAAGTTGATTTTTTAATGAGCGGACGTCAATGTTTTGAGAAAAAATTATAATGACTGTCCGCAGAAATACTTAAAAAACACAGTCAAATATTTATTATTAACAATTTACACAAAGCCAAACAAATGAGTATAAATAAGACATTTATATGTGTTTTCAGGCAAAATAATGGATATTCATTTATTCGTTTTGCCGAAAAGGGTTATTCCTCTTGTCAAAAAGGGTTAACCCTTTTGGGTAAAAGGACTATTCCTTTTGGTGAAAAGGGTTAACCCTTTTTGATGAAGGCAACGGACAAAGAAAATAATTAATAATGACTGTCTGTAAAAACGCCAAAAAATATAGTCAAATATTGATATTAGTAGTGGTGCGTTAATTTTCGATATTTCATTGTAATTCATTTATGTACAATAAAATACAGATATTATTTTATTTTCAGGCTTGAATTTGAGGTAATTTTGCAGGAAAAAGCAAAA
>JAISPX010000179.1 GCA_031274595.1 Prevotellaceae bacterium
TAATTCTTTTAAAAGTTGTGTGTGTGTGTGTGTGTGTGTGTGTGTGTGTGTGTGTGTGTGTTAACAAAATATTCGGAACTGCCAAATATTTCGGCAGTTTTTTTGTTAATATTTTCGCACATTTTTTCCATTATCGAACTAATCTTTTTCATATAATGGCGCAAAATTATAAAATAATTTTTAAAGTTCATAAACTTTTTTCAAGTTTTTAAAGTTAAAAGTGATTTGTTATTTACTATTTTGTTATTTACGATTTACTATTATTTTTCCATTTTTCGTTCTTCATTTTTCATTTATTTTATACGGAAACCTTAGTAGCAATAGAATAACGACAAAAGTAAAAACCCTTATTCCTTTATTCAGCAATTAAAATAAGGGAATAAAGGGGAAATAATAAATACGGCATTGGCTACTAAGGGGTTTTTTAGTTATAAAGTTTGTTGAGTTGTAAGTTATAAAGTTGAAAGTGATTTGTTATTTACCATTGGGTTGCTTCGTACCGCGCAGTTCGCAATGACAAAGGGCTGCTTTTGAGACAGCTCCCTTTGCAACTATTGTTTCATGTTACGCGCTTCTCGTATCTGCTTACGCATACTTTTTGAATTTTCTTATATTTATGTTTAAAACTCACTTTTTCCCTCGTTTTTCTATTGCCGATAAGTAATATGTGAGAAAACCAACGCCATCCATTGTGGGTTCGTTGGTCGAGAAATCGCCGTGGTCGTCGTGATATACGAATTTATCAACAGGCTGCATTTCGGCATATTCGTCGGGTTCGCTCATGTTTACTCCTTGCAGGGCGTTGAATATGCTTGCGCGAACGGGACCATCAACAAGTCCGCCATCAATTCTGCCGTTCATTAACCGGTTATAAATTGCATGCACGTCTTCGGGCGTATTGCCCCATGATGGCAATCCGCAAATCATGCCTGTTCCCCAAGGGTTGCATCCAAATAACCAGTCGAGCAGAGATGCTTCAAGTTCGTTGTAAGAATTATCGCCCGAAAGTTTTTTGTACAATTCGATATGAGTAAGCATTGCGGCAACATAATTATTTGAACACCATATAAAAGGAATACCTATATTAAACGGATTTTGTTTTGCTCGCTCGGCAATAATATCAATCGCATCTTTCATATATTTTGCAAATTCCGATTTGTATGCATCATCGGCGGCGGCAACCTGATAATGCCCGATATTTACGAAAGGATACCATTGATAATGTCGGGCGGTATCGTTCAAAATCCAGGGAATTACAGGTTCCTGTTTTCCGAAGTTTGCCGCTTCGCCGATATATTTTTTATTTTCAGTAGTTTTTGCAAGTTCGGTTGCGGCAAGTTGCATGTCGTCAACATAATTTTCTTCTTCGTAGTGATAAGGCGCAGTTCCGGGCGCTGTTGGGGTTGCGCCGGGTTTGCTTATTCCGTAGTTGTAGGCATCAACAGCCTTTTTTGCAATATTTTCAGAAAATTCGGGATAATAAGGTTTCAAAACCTGCGCTCCGAGCGCAAATGCCGATGCAAATTTTCCTGCTATCGATGAAACGCCTTTTGCATTGTTTTTATGCTTGAAAAGCCCTTGCGGTTCGCCTGTAACATAATAAACAGGACGAATATTAGCGCCTTTGCCGTAATCAACCGTATCATGCGAAGGAATACGAAAACCTTTATGGTCGCGGTCGTCGGCAATTTGAGCAAACATCATGTTTTTTTCGGGATTCATTTTTACTAACCAGTCCATTCCCCATTTTGCTTCGTCCAGAATATCGGGAATACCGTTTGCTCCCGACAATCCCAAAGCATCGTACTCATCAGCCCAGACTTCGGGATTATGCTGATAAGCCAAAAGCATCGTATATACCGCATTTGCCGATGTTGTAACGTATTGCAACTGGTCGGCGGCATCATGCCATCCGCCTGTAACGTCAATCATTTTACCTTCCAGTGTAGGATGATAAATTATAAATCCATCGTTTTGATGACATTTTTCATTTATATACGGATTAAATCCGCATCGTTGCTGGCGCATGTATCGCAATAAAAAATCGGATGCTCCGTTGTAAATATTATTTCCTATTCTGAAAAAGTCGGATTTTATATTATCAACCAAAATGTAATAAGTTCCGTTATCCGTAAAATCGCTGAAATTCAATCGCGCTGTGTGTTTAAATACGCTCCATTCACCTGTTTGCTGAGGGTTGTCGTATGTTTTGAGTATTTTTCCTGTTGCCGAATCGCAAACAGAAAACTGTTTTGGTTCGGCATCTCCTTTTGTGATGAAAACCGCAATTTTAGTCGCTTCGGGATAATATCCCATTTGATTTGTGCGAATCCATGTGCGCTCGTCAAGTTTTTGCGAGCAAGATGCAAATGTAATTATTGCAAATAAAAGTAAAAATAATGTTTTGTTCATATAATTTTGTTTAGCATTTGTTTTTGTTAATTAAATATTTACAGCAAATAATTTTGTACAAATAATTCCAATATTTGCCAATATTGTAAACTTTTATCAGGGTCGTTATCCAATTCATGCCCCGAATTTGGAAATGTGATTAAACGATGTTCAACGCCGTATTCTTCTAATTTATTTTTCAGTCGCAGAGCATTGCTGTACGAAACCAAAATATCCTTTTCTCCATAAGCCAAAACGGTAGGAGGACTGTTGTAATTTACCCTGCAAACGGGAGATGCGGAAATCCATGCATCAGGAAAGACAAAATCTGAAGATTCCATGTCGCTTAACGTAACATTAGTGCCAAGTAATAAGTTAATCTGATAAATGTGATCTGCTCCATTTAATGCAAACTGTTCAGGGTCGGTAAAATCAGCAGGACCAGCCATCGAAGAAACAAACGCTATTTTTATGGGGCTGTTTTTAGAATATGCATACAGCAACGCCAAATGTCCTCCTGCGCTTCCGCCTATCATGCACATTTTATCTGTTTTGATGTTATAAATTTCGCTGTTGGTTTTCAGCCATGCAATGGCAGCATCTATATCTTCAAGCATCTGAATGTAAGTAACATTATCCTGTAACAAACGATAATTAATTGATACGTAAGCACAGTTTGCGTTGTTTATTTCTTGCTTCATCCAATCGAAATCTGTTTTATCGCCGCTGCTCCACGAACCTCCGTGAATACAAAAAACGACAGGCGCTTTGTGTTGTACATCTGCATTATGAGGCAGTAAAATATCCATAGTTTGATGCGGATGAACTCCGTAAGCAATATCGTTCATCTTAATTTCCTGAACGGAATCTTTATCGCAGCCTGCTAAAAAAGCCGCTGTCAGAAACATTGAAAATAAAAAGATTTTTTTCATTTTATTATAAAATTTAAGTAAATTGACATTATGTTTGTGCAAATTTATATAAAATTATTTAATCACTCACTCTCATTACACAGATTTAAAAATATTTTAATGAGATATTTTAAAAAATTATTTCAAAAAATAGTACCTTTGCAATCTCAAATATTGATAATAATTTAAAAAATACAATAAATGAATAACGATTTACTATTGGCAAGCGACTATACGAAACATTTGGAACGCATGAATGTGTCTATTTTTTCGAGCGTTGAAGTTGCATCAAAATTAGTTGCAAAAGAAATTGCAAAAATAATAACCGAAAAAAACAGAAAAAAAGAAAATTGCGTATTGGGATTATCGGCAGGTTCTACGCCTGTGCAAATTTATAACGAACTTGTGGAACTGCACAAACATCAGAAATTAAGTTTCAAAAACGTTATAATTTTCAATAACGATGAGTTTTATCCTATTGAAAACAATTCGCTGCAAAGCAGATACCGCTATATGCATGAATATCTACTCGATTATATTGATATTCAGAAAAAAAATATTCATTTGCTTGATGGAAATATCGCAAAAGAAAAAATAGCCGATTATTGCAAAAATTATGAAAAAGAAATAGAAAAAGCCGGCGGATTTGATATTCAGATTTTGGGCGTTGACAGCGCAGGGCAAATAGGAGCAAACGAACCGGGTTCGTCAATAAATTCGCTTACGCGCGTTTTATCGCTCAATCATTCTACGCGAGTAGGTAAAGCCAGCGATTTTTACGGCGAAGAAAATGTTCCTTATTATTGTTTTACGGTTGGACTCGGAACAATATTAAAATCAAAGAAAATAATACTGCTGGCTTGGGGCGAATCAAAATCTAAAATAATAAAACGTCTTGTTGAAGAAGAACAAAGCGATCTTATTCCCGCTTCATGTCTGCAAAATCATCCCAATGCAAATATAATTATTGACGAATCGGCAGCCGCATATCTTACGCGCATACGCACTCCCTGGCTTGTAGGAAATTGTAAATGGAGCGATAAAATGGTAAAACGCGCCGTATTTTGGTTGTGCGAAAAATTGAACAAACCCATTCTCAAACTCACTTCGCGCGATTATAATGATAATGGGATGAACGATTTAATCACCGAACGCGGAACTGCATACGATATAAACATAAAAGTATTTAACGACCTGCAACACACAATAACAGGCTGGCCCGGCGGCAAACCGAATGCCGACGATTCAACGCGTCCCGAACGTGCAAAACCTTACCCGAAACGAGTTATAATATTCAGTCCGCATCCCGATGATGATGTGATTTCGATGGGAGGCACGTTAGCCCGACTTTCCGAACAGGGACACGATGTGCATGTTGCTTATCAAACATCGGGAAGCATAGCGGTAGCCGATGATGAAGCCGTTCGCTTTCTTGATTTTGTCCGCGATTATGCACAAATTTACGAACAGGACAAAGACATTGCCGAAAAATCGTATATGGATGCAGTAAATATTTTGAAAATAAAGAAACCGGGAGAATCCGACAGCGACGAAGTGCGTGAAATAAAAGCCGCTATACGGCGTGGCGAAGCAAAAGCCGCTTGCAGATTTTTGAACATACCCGAAAACAGAACTCATTTTTTAAATTTGCCGTTTTACGAAACAGGAACAGTAAAGAAAAAACCGATAGGCGATGAAGATGTGCAAATTGTCATGAAACTTTTGAAAAAAATAAAACCTCATCAAATTTTTGCAGCCGGTGATTTATCAGACCCGCACGGGACTCATCGCGTATGCTTTCAGGCAATCGAAGAAGCGTTGAAACGTTTAAAAAATGAATCATGGATTAAAGATTGCAGAGTTTGGCTGTATCGCGGAGCGTGGCAGGAATGGGATGTTGCCGAAGCCGAAATGGCTGTGCCTCTAAGCCCGACAGAAGTTACAATTAAACGTTTGGCAATTTACAAACATCAATCGCAGAAAGACCGTCCGCTGTTTCCAGGAACCGATTCCCGAGAATTTTGGATGCGTGCCGAACAGCGAAACGAAAATACGGCAAAAATTTTTGATAAATTAGGGATGGCAGAATATCAGGCAATAGAATTGTTTGTGAAATATAAATTTGATGAATAAGGAATGTGATTTATAATAAATCAAATCCTGATTTTATCATTAAAATTTTTCATTTTACAGCTGTAATCAGTATATTTGCAAAAAAAATATTATGAAAAAATATATTGCATTATTGTCGGTTTTATTTGCATTTTCATTCAGTTTAAATGCACTGCCCGATTTGAAAAAAGATATTACGCTTGAAGATATATTCGTTAATCGTGTTTTTGTCCAAAAATCAATTTACGGTTTGCGCTCGATGAACGATGGAGAACATTATACGCGTATAGAAAACGGCGTTCTTGTAAAGTACAAATATGCTGATGCCGAATTTGCAGAGAAACTTATTTATTTCGGAGATTTGAATTTAAAAAGTTCGCCAGACGATTACGAATTTAGCGATGACGAAACAAAACTGCTAATAGCCACAAATTCAAAATATATTTATCGCCGTTCGTTCACTGCCGATTATCTTATTTACGATTTTGCGACAAAACAATCCGAACCGTTATCAATACACAAGGAACAAAAAGCGGCAAAATTTTCGCCGGACGGAGCAAAAGTTGCTTTTGTGAGCAATAACAATATTTTTGTAAAAGATTTGAACGACAAAACCGAAACGCAAATCACTTTTGATGGAGAATATAACCAAATCATAAACGGTCATGCCGATTGGGTTTACGAGGAAGAATACGAACTTACACGCGCATTTGAATGGTCGCCCGACAGCAAAAAAATTGCTTTTTTTCGATTTGATGAAAGTCGTGTGAAAGAATATAACATGAATACATTTAACAATGAATTGTATCCTAAAAACCAAAATTTCAAATATCCCAAAGCCGGCGAAGAAAATTCTATTGTTTCAATTTTGGTTTATGATATTCCAACAAAAAACACAACAAAAATGAATATCGGCAATAATACCGACCAATATATTGCACGAATAAAATGGAACGGAAATAAACTGAGCATAATTCGCCTCAACCGCAAGCAAAATCATTTGGATGTGCTGATTGCGAATGTCGAAAACGGAGAAACGCAGATAATTTACAGCGATACCGAAGAACAGTATATAGAACGTATTGACGACAGTTTTCTTACATTTTTGAATGACGGTAAAGAATTTTTAGTAACGAACGAACGCGATGGCTACATGCATCTTTATCGTTATTCTATAGACGGAAAACTGATAAATCAGATAACAAAAGGCGATTGGGAAATTACCGAATTTATCGGCTGCGACGAAACACGCCGAATTGCTTATTACATTTCCTGCGAATCATCGCCTTTGCAGCGCGAATTATATTGCATAAATATTGACAACGGCAGCAAAAAAATGTTGTCGGCGCAAAACGGCACAAATTCTGTGATATTCAGTAAAGGTTTCAAGTATTACATTAATTTTTTCAGTAATGCTGATACTCCGCTTTTGGTTACTCTGCACTCGGCTGATGGTAAGTTGTTGCGCACGCTTGAAGATAATGCTCAACTGCGAGAACGAATGAAAGAATATAACATCGCAAAACGTGAATTTTTCAAGTTTGTTACAAGCGAAAACGTCCCTCTTAACGGATATATTATTAAACCTGTAAATTTTGACGAAAACAAAAAATATCCCGTTTTGATGACACAATATAACGGACCGGGGTCGCAGGAAGTAAAAAATTCTTTCAAAATAGATTGGGAACAGGCGCTTGCCGCAAAAGGCTATATAGTAGTTTGTGTTGATGGCAGAGGAACAGGAGGACGAGGCGAAACCTTTCGTAAACAAACATACGGTCAACTTGGAAAATACGAAGTTATTGACCAAGTTGAAACGGCAAAATATATCGGCAGCCTGCCTTATATAGATGCAAAACGTATCGGAATTTGGGGATGGAGTTACGGCGGATTTATGTCGCTGAACTGTATTTTGAAGGCTTATGAGTTTTTCAAACTTGCAATTGCAGTCGCTCCTGTTACCAACTGGAAATTCTACGACAGCATTTACACCGAACTTTACAACGGACTGCCGCAAGAAAATCCAGACGGCTACGACAATAATTCTCCAATAACTTATGCAAACCGTTTGCGCGGAAAATTACTTTTAATTCACGGCACGGCAGACGATAATGTACACATTCAAAATACTTACGAAATGGCGGCAAAACTCGTCAGCGAAGGCAAGCAATTCGATATGATGATTTATCCTGACAAAAATCACAGCATTTACGGCGGACTTACGCGCATGCAACTTTACACAAAAAAAATGAATTATATTATTGAAAATTTATAAAATAATTTGTTTCTATTTTCTGTTGTTTTTTTGATAAAACAGTCATATATCAAATATTTTGTAACGATTATCTTTACATTTAAAGTTAAATAAGTACGTATAATGGTTAATGATAAATGATAAAATGATAAAATGATTAATGGTTAATTCTTCATTTTTCATTCCCAGATTGCGGGGCAAGCCCGCAATGACGCTCGCAAAAACAAAAACCCCAACAGAATTTCAAACTCTATTAGGGTTGCAGACTTGACAGGCAATGCCTGCGCCGAACAATATCAATCTCTCACACATCTACAATAATATGTTTTATAATTGTCATAGTAATTGTCTTTTTTATTATTGGTTTCAAATATAGATCGTTCAGACCATTCTGTACCGTAAACTTGATAATAATGATAATCCTTTTTATATTTAGATATTCTAAAATCAGAGGTTATATAATAATCGCTATAACCTGTTTTTTTCAAATTCAATTCATCTTTTACTTTCAATATTCGAGTAAACTCATCTTTTGTGGGCATGCGCCAGCCAGCAGGGCAAACAGACTCTTTTTTATTTATTATATCTTCTGCTTTAACCCGAACATCATGAAGCATTACATCCAGCCCCAAACGTTCTTTTAACCAATATGCGCTATTATCTTTAATATCTCGACAAATGCCGTTAATGAGGGTCAGTCCCTCGCAACATACCATAAAATCATTTTTTGGCTGGTCTTTCTTTGTGCAGTTGCCAAGCTGTTTTATAAGTTCTGCAGTAATATAATCCATATCTATTCCTTTTTCTTCAGCGGTTGCTGCAATCAATCCTGTTTCCACATCTATTATACGCACAGTTGTATAATTATAACCGTCAATTTCGGCAATATCAATCACGCAAACCATATCTACGCCGAACTGCCGCCCAAGACGGCTTATCTGGCTGTCGTCCACATTGCCCGAATGTTGGTAATTCTGTTCCCGCCGCAAGCCTGCCAGAAAGTCGGAAGTTCGCTCTACGGTTATATAAATTCCATTGTTTGTAATCTTCTCTATAAGATGAGAACTTGCGCATTTGGCATAGAACGTATTACTGCTTTGAGTTACATAAATTGCCATTTTGGGCTTGTCGGCAGTAGTTGTTACATTTTTTAAAAGCTTTGCCGCTATATCTTTTGATATTGTTATTAATTTATCTAAATCAGGGATAGAAGATCTACCATCATACGAGATACTTGTGTTGTATAGTCCTGCTGCAGAAACCACCAAACCTGTTTCCACATCTATCATGCGTGCGGCAACCAAACAATGATAGTAATCATTATATGCATATTCTGTTCCTATAACATCTCTTATACTGACATCTACTACGCA
>JAISPX010000026.1 GCA_031274595.1 Prevotellaceae bacterium
CTTTCGGTTCACGATAACGGCACAGGATTTGACACCGAAAAAGTTGTTTCGGGTTCGGGACTTGAAAATCTCCGCGTACGCGTGGCAAGTTACAACGGCAAAATGAAAATTTACTCTTCTCCCGACAAAGGCACAGAAGTAAACATAGAAATAGAACAACAGTCATGATAACAGTACACATTACAGACGACCATAAAATGCTGGTCGAAGGATTATGCTCATCAATCAATGAATCGGGCATAGCAAAAGTTACAGGAATATCGCACACACTGGCAGAATGTAGAAATACTCTGATATACGAAACGCCCGATGTGCTTTTGCTTGATATTAATCTGCCCGATGGCAGCGGAGTGGATTTTTGTACGGAAGTAAAACAAAAATATCCTGACATAAAAATACTGATACTCACTACGCACGACGAATATTCTGTCGCCAAGCGCGTAATGGACAACGGCGCATCGGGATATATATTGAAAAATGCCTTGTCGGAAGAAGTAATTACGGGAATTGAAACCGTCATGAGCGGAAACATTTTTCTATGCGACGAAATAGATATACTGATGAAAAAGCAAACGAAAAATTCGCTGTGGCTCACTACCCGCGAACAGGAGTTGCTGAAACTGATAGTTGATGGTTATACCAATCACGAGATTGCCGAGAAAATATTCCTCAGCGTGGAAACGATAAAAACGTACCGTAAAAATTTAATTCTGAAACTCGGCGCCAAAAATTCTATGGTACTGGTGAAAATGGCAATCAAACAAAAATTGGTTTGATTAATGGTAAATGATTAATCAATTTTCCGCAATTTCGCATCTGTAAAAAATCTTGTGCGGAGAACTTTTAAACGTTCCCCGCACAAAGATTAAGCCGCGATAAAACAATAATTTACGATTTCTGCAAAAAAAACCTCTGAGGCAGGCTGTTTTTAACCCTACAATTTCTTCAGTTTTACCGTAAAATGGCGCATAATTTCGGCTTCCCATTCTATAATTACGCCGCGTGTTATGTCGTTTCGTCTGTCAAAAACATTTTTCAGAGCAACGGCAATCACGTCCATGTGATTGTTTGTATATGTTCGGCGTGGAATTGCCAGCCGTAAAAAATCGTTGACATCAAATCTGTTTTCGCGCGTAACAGGGTCGCGGTCGGCAAGAATGTAACCTATTTCGCAACCGCGAATTCCGGCTTCAAGATAAAGTTCAACCGTTAATGTCTGTGCAGGAAATTCTTCTTTTGGAACTTGGGGCAGCATTCTCGGAGCATCAATAAAAATTGCGTGTCCGCCGGCAGGTCGTTGATACGGAATATGAAATTTATCTAATTGCGATGCCAGATATTCAACTTGTTTGATACGTGTTTCGAGATTTTCAAATTCGGTATTTTCATCAAGTCCTACGGCAAGAGCGTTCATATCGCGTCCGTTCATTCCTCCATAAGTTATATAGCCTTCGTAAATAATGCCTTTTACTTTTGCCTGTTCGTACCAGTCTTGAATGTTTGTCGCTATAAATCCTCCCATGTTAACTATTGCATCTTTTTTTGCGCTCATTGTCATTGCGTCTGCATAAGAAAACATTTCGCGGCAGATTTCTTTTATCGTCTTGTTTTCGTAACCTTTTTCGCGCACTTTTATGAAATATGCATTTTCGGCAAATCGTGCTGAGTCGAATAATACGGGTTTATTGTATTTTTTTGCAAGTTGATGCACTTCGCGCATATTTTGCATTGACACGGGCTGTCCGCCTGCTGTATTATTTGTAATTGTTATAATCATAAAAGGTATTTCGTTGCGATGTTCAATCAAAACTTTTTCAAGTTTTTGAATATCTACATTTCCTTTAAAAGGCAGTTCGAGTTGAGTGTCTCGTGCTTCGTCAATTGTACAGTCAACTGCAAATGCTTTGCGAGATTCTATATGTCCTTTTGTCGTATCAAAGTGCGAATTTCCGGGAATGTAATCGCCTTCTTTCACAAGACACGAGAACAGCACATTTTCGGCAGCCCGTCCCTGATGTGTCGGCAAAACATATTCAAAACCTGTAATTCTGTTTATTGCTTCTTTCATTTTGAAAAAAGAAGTTGCGCCTGCATAACTTTCGTCGCCTATCATCAGCGAAGCCCACTGGCTGTCGCTCATTGCGCCTGTGCCCGAGTCGGTAATCAAGTCAATATAAACTTGCTCGGCTCTAAGTTGAAAAACGTTGTAATAAGCGTCTTTGAGCCATTGTTCACGTTCGATACGCGTACTTTTTCGTATCGGTTCAATCATTTTTATTTTCCACGATTCTGCAAATGGTAATTCCATATTGTTATTTTAAATTATTATTATGTTTTATTTTTTTATTATCAGTTTTATTTTGGATGAAAACCAAACTATACGTAAGGTGTAAAACTATAAAAATCATCGCGTTTTTTAATGTTTATATAGCGATAACTATTCGGAAGTATTATTTTGTTAATTTTCATTGACATGATGCAAATGTAATAAAAAATAATAAAACAAAGATTATTTTTTGATTACAATTTCTAAAATGGAGAAAATTAACATTATCGAATAAAAATAAAAACAGTTTTTCAATATGATTGCCTTTTTTTATATATTTGCATCATGAAAAATACAAATCTTATGAAAAAAAACTTTTTTATTTTTATAATGTTGTTGGTAGCAACAAATGAAATGTTGGCGCAAAATGAATGTAATTCTTTGCTCGTGCAGATAAACAAAGAAATTGACAATAAAGGCTATTATGACGAGATTAAAGAACAGGAAATACAAAAAAACAAACAATTACTTCATATTTATCAGCTGCCGCCTGAACAGGAATATGATTTTAACAAAAAAATATCAAATCTGTACAGAAAATACATTATCGACAGCGCTATTTTTTATACCGAAAAAAATCTGCGCATTGCATCGACAATGCACAATGCTGATATGATAATCGAATCGGGTTTACAGCTGGCGCAATTATATTCAACTGCGGGCATGTATATTGAAGCAAATAATATTCTGAACAATATCGACAGAAAAACGCTTCCCGAAACATTGTTGCCGCTTTATTTTGAAACGTACAGCCAGTTTTACGGTCATTATGCACAGAGTAATGACAGAATTATTTATTATTACAAAAATGAAGATTATCGCGATTCTTTGTTGATGGTATTAGACAAAAATTCTTTGCTCTACGAAATTACCTGCGCCGAGAAACTGTTGCAGGAAAGACAATTCGATACAGCCGAGAAACAACTTCTAAATATTTTAGAACGATTGACCGAAAAAGATACTGATTATGCTCTTGTTGCCTATCTTCTCGGAAATATCTATCAAGCAAAACAAAATGTTGAACAGCAAAAAAAATATCTTGCAATGTCGGCTATAGCGGACATAAAAAATTCAATAAAAGATAATGCCTCTATACAAAGTCTGGCTTTGCTTCATTATAAATTGAACGACATCGACCAAGCATATAAATACATGAAATCGGCAATCGATGATATTGTTTTTAGCAACGTACGATTCCGTACAATAGAACTGTCGTCGTTTTATTCTATTATCAATGCCGCATATCTTGACAAGGAAGCCAAACAAAAAGAAAAATTACAATTATATTTGCTGTTAATCAGTATTCTGTCGCTTTTCCTTGCTGTTGCTGTTTTGTATGTGTACAAGCAAATGAGAAAAATGACCAAAATACAGAAAAAACTTTATCTTACCAATCAAAAACTGACAGAATTGAACCAAATCATTAGTCTTTCAAATGAGCAACTTAGCAAAGTAAACACACAATTGGAAGAATCTAATCGCATCAAGGAAGAATATATTTCTCAATTTTTTGATTTATGCTCGGCTTATATCAACAAACTGGAAAATTATCGTAAGTTGCTGAACCGAAAAGCCATGAATCATCAGCATGAAGAACTTTTCAATCTTTTGAAATCAACTACTTTGGTTGACGATGAACTGAAACAACTGTACGAAACTTTTGACATGATATTTCTAAATTTGTATCCTACATTCATCGCCGATTTTTATTCATTGATTTCCTGCGACGAACAAACTGTTCCAAAACAAAGCAAAACGCTGAACACAGAACTTCGTATCTTTGCGCTTATTCGATTAGGTATTACCGACAGCATGAAAATTGCGGGATTTTTACGCTACTCGCTGAGTACGATATATAACTATCGCACAAAAATGCGAAACAAAGCAATAGTATCTCGCGATAAATTTGAAGAAATTGTGATGAAAATAGGAAGTTTTAAAGTTAAAAGATAACCTTTTTATCTCAAAACGGCTACTTTTTTTCATTCAAAAAAAATGTTAACAGTTTCTTTTCAAAACAATTATAAGTTTTAACATACTACTCTTTTATTGTAATAAGAATACAGTAATGCTTTCCTGAGTATTTTTGTTTCGTCTTAATAAAAAGCAATCAAACGTTTTAATGATTAACTCAAATTAAGGCTTTACTTTTAATAATATTAAAGATTATAAAATGTTACAAATTACAACATTAACTAAAAAAAACAAAATTATGGGAAAATTATTTTTCTTTAAAAAGTTTATTATTATCTCTTCCCTACTTCTCGTCTTTTTGCCTGCATCAGCGCAGCAATCCCGAATTTCAGGAAAAGTATTCGATGCATCAACAGGAGACGCGTTAGTAGGCGTAACGGTAAATGAAAAAGGTACACAAAACTTTGCAACAACCGACCAAAGCGGTTCGTATGTCATTAATGTACCATTATCGGCTACTCTCGTGTTTTCGTATTTAGGTTATACAACAGAAGAAGTAACCGTATCGGAAGACTTGCTGGATATAGCATTAGAACCGAGCCAAACAGTATTGGAGGAACTTGTAGTAGTAGGCTATGGAACTGTGCAAAAAGGCAATTTAACACACGCCGTATCAACAGTATCCAACAAAGAAATAGATCTACGACCCATAACATCTGCCGCGCAAGCCATTCAAGGCAAAGCCGCCGGTGTTATGGTAATGCAGCCAAACGGAATGCCCGGAACAAAATTAACTATTCGCGTGCGCGGCGCAACTTCATTCAACGGCAGCAATGATCCGCTTTATGTTGTGGACGGCGTACCTGTAGAAAATATTGATTTTTTATCGCCTACCGATATTGCAAGCATGCAGATTTTGAAAGATGCATCTTCGGCAGCAATTTATGGCGCTCGCGGTGCAAATGGAGTTATTATAATTTCTACAAAAGTTGGTGCGCAAGGAGTTGCTAAAATTACTTTCAGCGCGCAAACAGGTATAAGCAAGGTTTCAAACAGCATAAAATCCCTGAACGCCGCACAGTACAAAGAGTTGCAAGATGAAATAGGATTAGTTTCCGTACCAGACGGTACAACTGACGTTACCAACTGGTTTGATGAAGTTTACAGTACAGGTATTACTCAAAATTATCAGGTATCCGTATCCAACGGAAATGAGAATTTCAAATATTATTTGTCTGCCGGCTATTTGGATGAAAAAGGAGTTTTGAATACTGCTTATTTCAAACGCTATTCGTTTAGAGCAAATGTAGAAAATCAAGTGCGCAAATGGCTGAATGTAAATGCTAATATTTCGTATTCCGATAATATAAGCAACGGCATAACCACAGGCGCAGGTTCAAATAGAGGAGGCGCTGTGCTTGCCATAGTTAATTTGCCTACAAGCGTTCCAATCTTTAATGCAGAAGGTTTGTACAATCGTGTTTTCTATGGACAAAATATTGCCAATCCTGTAGAAGAATTAGAAAACGGGAAAAACAATAAAACCAAAGAAAACTGGTTGATAGCATCAGGAAATGCCACTATCACTTTTCTTCCCGAATTAACATTTAAATCCTCGTTTACGGTAGATAGAAGAAATTATATAAATACAGGATTTACGCCTCCAGTACACGGCAGCGACAGAGACGACTGGGGTTCGGGCTGGGATAACAGAAATACAAATACAGTGCTGACATTCGACAATGTGTTGACATATAAAAAATCGTTTGCTAAACATAAAATAGAAGTTATGGCTGGTTCTTCATGGACAGATTCTGATTATTCCAACAGTTACATAAGCGCTTCTCATTACAAAGACGGGCAAATACACACCCTGAATGCCGCCAATAGAATTTCATGGGACGGCACAGGCACAGGAGGCTCGCAATGGGCAATCTTGTCCTATTTTGGTCGTATGTCCTATAATTTTGATGGTAAATATCTATTTACAGCCAATATACGTACCGATGGCTCTTCAAGACTGCATCCAGACCATCGATGGGGTGTTTTCCCGTCTTTTTCGGCAGCTTGGCGTTTGTCTGACGAAGAATTTATGAAAGATATAGATTGGTTGAGCGATTTGAAAATACGTGGCGGCTGGGGACAAACAGGCAATCAAACAGGCGTAGGTTATTATGCTTATTTGCAACTTTACAATATTGTAAGACAACCGTGGTTTGAAGACGGTAAATCAAATGCTGTGCCGACTATCAATCAAGCTAATCTTCGCACACGCGATTTAACGTGGGAAACTACTTCTCAAACCGGTATTGGCGTTGACTTTGGAATACTGAAAGGAAGACTCAACATTAGCATGGATTATTACTTCAAACGCACAACAGATATGTTAATGTTTGTATCATTGCCTTCGGGCGCTGCTGCCGCAAACAATATTGTGCGCAATGAAGGCGAAATGACTAATCAAGGTTTTGAATTTTCTGCAAACTCGCGCAACTTGCAGGGGGAATTTACGTGGAATACCGATTTTAATATTTCATTCAATAAAAACAAATTGGTTTCGCTTGAATTGCAAAAAATCTACACAGATGGCTGGACAAGCGATGTGCTTCACGAACCTGTAGTGCGTAATGAGCCGGGACGTTCGTTGGGCGGATTTTTCGGCTACATCAGCGATGGCGTTGATCCTGAAACAGGCGAATTAATGTATCGCGATATAAATGAAGACGGCAAAATTACTGCTACCGACCGTACATACATTGGAAATCCAAATCCTAAATTTACATTTGGCTTGACAAATACTTTTTCGTGGAAGAATCTTAATTTAAGTATTTTTATTCAAGGCTCATACGGCAATGATATTTACAACGCTTCGAGAATTGAAACGGAAGGTATGTATGACGGAAAAAATCAATCTACACGCGTTCTCGACAGATGGAGAACGCCGGGACAGATTAAAGACGTTCCCAAAGCAGGCTTTGATATAAAAAACTCTTCATATTTTGTAGAAGATGGAAGTTATCTGCGTGTGAAAAGCATTTCTTTTTCATACAACGTTACAGGAAAATTCCTCAAAAAAATAGGAATAAACCGACTGCAACCTTATGTTACATTGAACAATCTTATCACATGGACAGATTATTCAGGCATGGATCCTGAAGTAAACCAGTGGGGAAATAGCGGTTCTGTACAAGGTATTGACTGGGGAACTTATCCTCACAGCAAATCTTATGTATTTGGTATTAATATTGAATTTTAAAAATAAAAAATTATGAAAATAAAGAATATCTTTTTAATTTGCAGTCTGGTTTTTAGCGCAATGTCGTGTTCGCTGGACTATGAGCCTCTTGAATCTTATTCGGATGTAACCGAAGGAGTAAACGACGGAGAACAAGAAATTGTTTTTAAGGACAGAGATGCTGTACTGTTACACGTTCAGTCATTTTATGACCAGTTGCGTAATGATGCGCAAGAACATTGGTACACTGATATATTGTTAGTTGGAGATGTACATTCCGACAATGCTTATGCCGGAACCACAGGCGCAGAAGTAGTGCCATACGAAACCAATGCTATTGAAGGTTCTAATTCTGTCATGGACAGAGACTGGAGCCGCCATTTGGCAAATGTGGCGCGTGCCAACAGATTAATATGCAATATTGACGATGTAGATGATGCAACACTTACTACCGCCGAACGAGAAGAATATAAAGCAGTTGCTAAAATTTTCAGAGCAATGGTTTATTTCGATATGGTACGCCTGTGGGGAAGTGTGCCTGTTATTACAACCATAGCAGGCGATATAACATCAGAAACTGTTATTGATGTATATCCAGAATATTTTCCTCCTCAAAATACAGAACTGGAAGTATATACGCAAATAGAAAAAGATTTGCTGGAGGCTTTGGAATATGCGCCGAATAATAATCTCGGCAATAAAACTGTTTTGTCTAAATCGGTGGCTCGCGCATTGCTGGCAAAAGTATATGCTGAAAAACCTTTACGCAACTACGATAAAGTAATTCAATATTGCGACGAACTTGTCGCAGATGGATTTGATTTGGTTGCCGATTTCAGCGATTTGTTTGGAGTTACATTGCAAGATCCAAGCAATCCGCCAAGTCAGTCAAATCCTGCTATAAGCCCCAAGGCAGTAAATACGCAGGAATCTATTTTAGAAGTACATTATTCTACCGGAGGCGGAAACTGGGTTACATGGATGTTTGGACGACAATTAGACAACTGGTCTTTTTATTTTACGTGGGCAAAATGGATTACTCCTTCGCGCGATTTGATAAAATCTTTCCAAGATGCAGGAGATACTAAACGTTTTGAAGAATCGGTTGTATATTACGAATGTGAATGGAGCAATTATTATCCGGCTAATCATTATCCGTTTATGTACAAATGCCGTTCAAGTTTCAGCAGCATTATCAGACTTCGTTTTGCTGACATATTGCTGTTGAAAGCCGAAGCGTTAATTTTGAAAGATAATCCCGACTTTGCAGGCGCGGCATCTATTCTTAACAAGATAAGAAATCGTGCAGAACTTGGAAATTTACCATCAGCGGCAACTTCAAACAAAGAAGCTATCTTGGATGCTTATTTGAAAGAACGCCGTTTGGAATTGGCTTTTGAAGGTCAACGCTGGTTTGATTTGGTGCGCTTGGATAAGGTCGAAGGCGTAATGAATGCTGTATATGCAAAAGATTCGGGACGGAAACCGCAAGCATATTTGTTCAATCAGGATTCTTACAGACTTCCTATTCCACAAGCGGCTATTGACCAGAATCCTAATCTCGTACAAAATCCGGGATATTAATTTATATATAAACGAAATAATATCAATAATAAGCAAAATTAATAATAATGAGAACAATAAATAAAATACTAAGTTTATGTGCGTTTTCGATACTCTTTTTTGCATCATGCGAAAAAGACGAAGATAATAATCCTATTACTTCCTCTATTCCTGTAATAGAGGAGGCAAGCATAACTCCAACGACTTTCACGTTTGGAGATAGCGTAACAATTACGGCAACAGTGTCAGATGCAATCAAAACATTGTCATCTCTTGACGTTCAAACTATCGTAAACGGAAGAGTAATTCCTTTACAAAAAATACTTTTGGACGGAAATTCTGCTGTCATAAATGAAAAAATATTTGTGCCGCTTGTAAATAATATTGCAGATAATACATCAGTAACATTCGTTCTGAAACTTACTAATAATAAAAACGTTTCATCTACAAAAGAATTGAGCGGTTTCACAGGAAAGCGTCCTCATTTTTCGCAACTGCATTTAGTAGTAGAAAACGGCGAAATTTATACGCTTGTTCCACAAGTTTCTAATAATGATAATTATGAGGCATTGGACGTAGTTATAAGCAAATCTTTTGCTTATCGAGTAGCGCAAAAAATCACAGCCAACAATGAAATAGATTATTCAGGACTTGTGTGGGGAGACATAGGTGGAAAAATACAACTGATAGATGAAACAGGTAACAGTATTTTTGGCTTTGCTGAAAATTCCGACTATACATCTTCAGTTATTTTTGACAGTTATAATTTCAAAACATCTCTAAGCGGAGATGCTTACGAAACTCCTAATTTTTTGCTTGAATATTTTACTGAAACAAATATCAGCGGAGAAGAATTTTACACATTAGAAACAACGTTGACAAAAGGCGTGGAATATTTTGTGTATGGCGAATTAGTTTCAAATAATATCGTATATAATCTGGACTTTTTTGAGCGTATAAATCCCAATAAAATAAAATTTCTTGGCGAAACGGGCGATTATACATTGTATTATAACAAAACGCGGCAACATGTTGTACTTTTACCTGACGTTTCACCCGTTTATCCCGATTATTTAGTGATAACCGGCGGAGGCTTGGGCTATCCGAGCAAAATAGCGAAAGAACACACATGGTGGGGTTTTGGAAATGTGCGCGACTTCATATTAACTCGACAAATCAGTCCGAATGTATATCAGGCAACGATGTATATTCACGAAAAAGATGATGGCTGGGTAGGTTTCAGAACTTACGAAGATACCAATTGGGGAGGTTTCAAAACATACAGCGATTATACTTATACCGGATTACCGTTGGAAGGAGACCCTACTCCGGGAGAAGGTAATATTTTGCCGTCAGCCGAAATGGGAGAAGGAATATTCCGTATTACAATCAACTATAACACGTTTAATATTAATGTGGAAAGAGTTACATTAGAGTAATAATATTAAATATGAAAAATAATATTTATTTAAATATCATTGTATCGGCGCTGATTTTATTCGCAGGAACAGCATATTCCTGTAATGATAAAAAAGATAATAATCAGGGAAATCCCGAACTTCCACAGGAACAGGGCGATGTTACAATGTATGTTACCAATGTGAGTAGAACGCATGATTTTGAAAGAATTATAACTGATTTCAGCGACAAGCCTAATATGGCGCCAACTACAATTAATATCGACCCAACAGTTCGTTATCAAACGATGGACGGTTTTGGCGCCGCTTTGACAGGTTCGTCATGTTACAATTTGCTGAAAATGCCTGCATCTGAAAGAACAAAATTTCTAAAAGAAGTTTTTTCTCCAACAGAAGGTATGGGATACAGTTATATACGAATTGCCATAGGCTGTTCCGATTTTTCGTTGAGCGAATATACTTGTTGCGATGTTCAGGGTATTGAAAATTTTGCGCTAACCACAGAGGAAACAGATTTTGTCATTCCTGTGCTGAAAGAAATTCTGAATATTAATCCATCAATAAAGATAATGGGTTCTCCGTGGACCTGTCCTCGCTGGATGAAAGTTGATAATCTGAATAATAAGCAACCTTATAATTCATGGACAAGCGGACAGTTAAATCCTGATTATTATCAAGATTATGCTGCATATTTTGTGAAATGGATACAAGCATTTGCTCAAAATGGAATAAGCATTTATTCCGTTACTCCGCAAAACGAGCCGTTGAATCGTGGCAATTCCGCTTCTCTTTATATGGAATGGACAGAACAACGTGATTTTGTAAACAACGCTTTAGTTCCAAAATTAAAAGCGGCTGAACTGAAAACAAAAATCTACCTGTTCGACCACAACTATAATTATGATGGCAATTCCTCTCAAAATAAATATCCTGCCAAAATATATGCAGGCGGCGTGGATGATGAATATGTTGTAGGCGCTGCCTATCACAATTACAGTGGAGACCGTTCGGAATTACTGAATATTCACAATGAATATCCAAACAAAGAATTGCTGTTTACCGAAGCGTCTATCGGAACATGGAACGATGGCAAAAATCTGTCTGTGCGTTTGATGGACGATATGCGAGAAATAGCCTTGGGAACAGTAAATAATTGGTGTAGCGGCGTTCTTATATGGAATTTAATGCTGGATACCGAAGGAGGACCAAATCGTCCCGGCGGATGCACAACTTGCTACGGCGCTGTAGATATTGATATTAATTCTTTTGCAATTACTAAAAATTCTCATTATTACATTATCGGACATCTTTCGTCCGTAGTGAAACCGGGAGCAACACGCATCGGAACAAACGGTTATACAGCAACAGGAATTACTTATTCCGCCTTTGAAAATACAGACGGAACTTATGCTTTAGTATTACTCAACAATACAGAAAATAAAAAAACAATTACACTCGATGATGGAGTAAAACATTTTAGTTACGATGTTCCTGCCTATGCAGTGATTTCGTATCAATGGAAAAAATCAAACAATTAAACTATTAATAATAATAACATGAAAAAATATATCTATTTGTTAATGACCTTGATTATCTTGAACTCATGTTCTAAAGACGAGGTGCAAATACTCGGAAATCCCTCTCTTGAACTCAGGTCTGAATTGAACGCTGCTATGCTTGGCGATAGTCTGGTTTTTACAGCAACTGTAAGCGACGATGTGCCGCTTTCTACTCTCAAAGCCAAATTTTATTTAGGAGAAGAATTAGTATCTGAAACCGTTATCCGCACAAAAAATAATGGCGATTATACAGGAAAAATTTATATTCCTTACTTCCCAAATATCCCAAATAAAACAGCCACTTTGGAACTTGTATTGCAAAATACAAGTATGACATCAATTACAAAAACGTATGAGATAGAAGTAAATAGACCGGATTATCCATATTTGATTTTAGTTACGCGAAATGGTATGTATCCAATGGTAAAAACAGGAACTTATCAATATGCTGCTACAGAGTTATTTCCAAGCACAGACCTTCCTGCGTATATTAAAACTCCAATTATCAGCGAATGGGGAAATGAAATTTCTTTCGGCTGGGATAATGGTGGAATTACACAAGGTTCTACAACAGAAATACCGTTTGTAAGTTCTGTATCGGGAGTATTTTCTGTTACATTTAACACATTAACTTACGAAGCCTCTCCATTCTTTGAAATATTTGTTAATAATCAAAAAATGGATATGGTAGATAAAACAAATTTCAAAATTGATTTGGAATTAACAACAGGACAGGAAATTATTATAGACGGAATAGACGATATTGCCAATTGGTGGATTGATGTTGATTTCTTAACAAAAGTATTGAACAACACGTTTGCTCTTGTGCCTGTTGATGGAAAATATCGCATCACAGCAAATACCGAGCATAAATATTTCCGCATTGAAGCCATGCAGGGCAACGACCTTGCTACTTTACAACCTGATGGAAGCGGCGCTATATGGGTTATCGGAAACGGTATTGGCAAACCATCGTATGTTACCAATCATGTAGGCTGGACAACAGAGAACGCGCTGTGTATGTCTCCAATTGGAAACAATCAATACCAAATAACATTCAAAGCGGGAGAAACTGTAGATGCGTCAAGTATCGACTTTAAATTCTTCCATCAAGCAGGATGGGGCGGAGAATATAGTAATGCAACACTATCAACGTCAAGCGCTATTGTATTTGTAGGAGACGGCTCTACTCAGGATTATAATGGAGATAATCGTGATCCGGGTAATTTAGGATTACTTCAAGCGCTCGAAGCAAATGCTGTTTACGTATTTGTGATTGATGTCTCGGCTGGAATTGATAATGCAATATTGACAGTAACAAAAATTCCATAAATATTAACAAATGAGAAAGATTTTTACTTTATTATTCTCTATTGCGGGTTGTGCAATGTTTGCACAGCAAACTCCTGTTTACTTAAATTCTAACGCTCCTGTTGAAGACCGAGTAGAAGACGCTTTGCAACGTTTGACGCTTGAAGAAAAAATAGCAATGATACACGCGCAATCTAAATTCAGTTCTCCCGGTGTGCCTCGTTTAGGCATACCGGAAAACTGGATGAGCGATGGACCTCATGGCATTCGTGCTGAAGTATTGTGGGATGAATGGTACGGTGCAAATTGGACTAACGATTCATGCATCGCTTTTCCCGCTTTGACAGCGCTGGCTGCAACATGGAATCCTTCGTTAGCCGAATTATATGGCAAAAGCATCGGCGAAGAAGCTCGCTACAGAAATAAGAACGTTTTATTAGGACCGGGTGTCAATATTTATCGTACTCCGCTTAACGGACGCAATTTTGAATATATGGGCGAAGATCCTTTTCTGGCTTCAATCATGGTTGTTCCTTATATTCGCGGCGTACAATCAAATAATGTGGCTGCGTGTGTCAAACATTTTGCATTAAACAATCAGGAAAAATATCGCGACAATATTAATGTGATAGTTAGCGAGCGAGCCTTGCATGAAATTTATTTGCCGGCATTCAAAGCGGCTGTTCAACAAGGAAAAGCATGGGCAATTATGGGTTCGTACAATTGTTACAAACAGCAACATTGCAGTCATAACCAATATTTGCTGAATGATATTCTCAAACAAAAATGGAATTTCGACGGCGTTGTAATATCCGACTGGGGCGCTACTCACGACACAAAAGAAGCTATAAACAATGGACTTGATATGGAATTTGGAACTTGGATAGATGATGTAACTTGGGAAAAAACCAATGAATATGACGAATATTTTCTGGCTCGTCCATATCTGAGATTGATAAAAAACGGAGAAACAAACGAAGATTTATTGAATGATAAAGTACGGCGCGTTCTTCGTCTTATTTTTCGTACAAATATGGCTTCCAACAAAATTTACGGCTCATTTGGCTCGCCTGAACATGCGGCAGCAGGACGCAAAATTGCCGAAGAAGGAATTGTATTGCTGAAAAACAATAATAACCTGTTGCCGATTGATATTGAAAAAACAAAAAAAATATTAGTCGTAGGCGAAAATGCAGTAAAATCTATGGTTATAGGCGGCGGCTCATCGTCTCTAAAAGCAAAATACGAAATATCGCCATTGAAAGGTATTACATTGCGTGCAGGAAATAAGGCAGAAGTAAAATTTGTGAGAGGCTACGAATCGCCGGCAACCAAAGAACAGGATGTGAAAGATGCAAAAGAACCGCAACAAAAAGAAATAGATGTAGAAGCATTGCGCAACGAAGCAATTGCGGCAGCACAAGATGCAGATATAGTATTATTTATCGGGGGACTGAATAAAAATGATGGTCAGGATTGCGAAGGCAACGACCGAACAAATCTTAACTTACCTTACGAACAGGATGCATTGATTACAAATTTGGCAAAAGTAAATCCTAATACTGTGGTAATAATTATCAGCGGAAACGCTGTTGCAATGCCTTGGGTAAATCAAATAAATACAATAGTTGAAGCATGGTACAATGGAACAGAAGCAGGAAATGCGCTTGCATCTGTATTATTTGGAGATGTAAATCCTTCGGGAAAATTACCGTTTACATTTCCTGTACAGTTACAAGATAACGGAGCGCATGCCGCAGGCGATTATCCCGGAGATGGCAAAAACGAAACATATAATGAAGATATTTTTGTTGGCTATCGTTGGTTGGACAAAGAAAATATCCGTCCGCTGTTTGCATTTGGACACGGATTAAGTTATACAACTTTTCAGTACGGTGATGCAACAGCAGACAAAACTAAATTGACGGCAGATGAACAACTTACAGTTTCTGTACCTGTGAAAAATATCGGCACGCGAGAAGGAGCAGAAGTTGTACAATTGTATATCAACGATAAAAAATCGTCGTTACCGCGTCCGATAAAAGAATTAAAAGGATTTCAGAAAATATATCTGAAAGCAGGCGAAGAGCAAATCGTTACATTTACAATAGACCGAAATGCACTAAATTATTACGACGACAGTAAAGGTGAATGGATTGTAGAAACGGGTGAGTTTGAAGTCTGGATTGGCAGTTCGTCGGCGGATATTAAGACAAAGGTGGGTTTTGAATTGCAATAATGATATATAAAAGTGGCTATTAATAGATTAAAATTTTAAACTATATCCTTCATAAAAGAACTTTTTTGTTCTACATATTTTTTTTGACATGGGAATGCAAGCTTTTGTATTCCTTTGTCTTTTATAATAAAGCGGATTATAATTATTGATACAAAACTGCTATAAAATAATGGTTAATGACAAAATGATTAATGGTAAAACCGCTTTCAACTTTACAAACTTTATAACTAAATAGAGAATAACCAGGTTGGCTTCGCTGCGCTTCGGTTGCTTCACCTTGCTGTTCGCAATGATTCTATAAAGAAACTTGGGGATTTCCTTGCTCCGAGCGCCGACATCCTTGCTCCGAGCGAGGACGTCTTCACTCCGAGCGAGGATTTCCTCGCTTTTTGCCAGGATTTCTTCACTCCGAGCAAGGATTTCTTCACTCTGAGCGAGGATTTCCTCGCTTTTTGCCAGAATTTCCTCACTCCGAGCGAGGATGTCTTCGCTCCGAGCAAAAACATCCTCGCTCCGAGCAAGGATAACGGCGCTCAGAGCGAGGAATATGATACTGCGGATAAAAAAATCCGCGCAAAC
>JAISPX010000069.1 GCA_031274595.1 Prevotellaceae bacterium
TCGGGGTTCAATCAGAAATCGGAATCCGAAAAAGAGGCGTTTTGCCGTGCTTTTGAAGAGGGGGCGGAAGAGGCGATCAATAGAGCCGATGCACTCATTAATTATGTGAATGTGAAAAGAAATTTGCAGGAAATTTTAAATATCATGCCGATATCATATATTTCAGAAACCTATTTTAAAAGAAGCCGTTCATGGCTTTCTCAAAGGCTAAACGGGAATCTGGTCAATGGATTGCCTGTTTCTTTAACGCCTAATGAATTGAAAATATTATCTGACGCATTAAACGATATCAGTGATAAAATCAAAACAGCAGCTCGTTCAATCGCTTGAATATGAATAAACTAAATGTGCTTTGGACGACTGACAATAAGACTACGGTGCTTACCATGTTGGCTATTTATGTCCTCAATTCGAAAGCAAGGGGGTGGTGGGATGATGTGAATGTAATTATCTGGGGGGCATCGGCTAAATTGGTTGCCTCTGATACACAAGTACAAACGGAGGTGTTGGAGATGATCCGCTCCGGTATACATGTGGAAGCATGCAAGGATTGCAGTGACGTATGCGGCGTCTCGGACGAGTTGGAAAGACTGGGTATTGAAGTTCGCTATATGGGTGTATCCCTGACAAACTACATGCAGTCAGGAGAAACGCTTCTTACCATATAAACTGTACGACAAATGGATTATATTACTTTAGACCTGATAGCCGTCTTAGCCATAGAATTTAAGTTAACGGAAGAAGATTTGAATCAGAATCTTCCGAGTGGAAGACAAAAATCGTTTTAATTGATGGAGAACAACTCGCAGAATATATGATAGATTACGATTTGGCTGTTTCTCACGTAAAAAACTTTATAATAACACGAATAGATAGTGATTATTTTGATGAAATGGAATAACAACCCCCATTTTCTACCCATTTATTTTTTCTTGTTTTCTGTACACAACAGGTTCTTTTGCTTCTACAACCTCGTACTTGTCTAATTTTTCATAGATCGCTCTTAATGAATTACAGCCATAACGGCGAGGTTTATATCTGGGATGTATTTTTTTCAAGATAAATCCCAACTGAGAAAGCGTAACACTCTCTTTTTCGTAAAAGTCAAAAGCCTCGTCAAAAATGTGAGCCTCCTTTAGAAAAACGGAATCGGGAGTGTCCCCAGGCTCTAATTTAACTTTGACTTTGGGTTTTTCATTATACAGTTTAAGTTTTGCAGAAAAAGAAAAAGAAACCGGCTTTGTAGATTTTTCTGTTTCCATCGGGGAACGGGCTGGAACAGGCTTTTCACGTTTGAAGCGTTTGAAGTATATTTCTTCAATAAATTCCGGTAGCGGAGTTTTCCACGTCTCCTGCTTGTGATTGTCAATCTTGCCCAACTTATCGGGGTTCAATCCCAGCTCACGAGCCATTTGGACGTGTTTATCGGACAGTCTATGTTTCTTTTGGGCGGCAGCCCATTTCTCTATTTTTACGGACATAAAAGTCTTAATTCTTGAATTAACATCCAGATAGTTGTTCTCGGATTCTGATTCGCAAAATCTTCTCCGTCGCCATAAATTTCTTCCAGCTTTTTTGCGTTACGAATGGCATTTTCCAAACTGCCATATTGTTTTAGCAAAAAATACATCTCTTCGCTATTCTTTTTATACCTGTAACCTTTCCCAATATGGGGCTGCAAGTTTTCTTCTATCAATCGTTGATAATCTCTTCGACTTACCGGGCTATTATAATAGTGGAAATGTAATAGATACCACAACTCAAAAGCTTCATTCGACCAGGCGCATCCAATTTCAGGCTTAGCATTTTTGCATCGAAGAATGGCATCATTGAAATCTTTTGCGCTGAAACTATCCTTATCGAAAACAGTCCAAAGTTTATCTATTGGGCGATTATAATTATCTTCGTATTTTGCTTTGATACGCAATGCCTCATCAATGAGCGATTGGGTGTTTCTACCTGTTCCTTTGATATCAATTTGATAAGTAGTAAGTATTCCTTTCGGCAGATCTTGCTTTAGGGATTCAAAATAATTTGGCTCGGTTTTCTCGCCTTCACAAACGATTAAATAATACGTTCGTTTGGTACGGATATCTCGTTCACGCTTTTGGCTTTCCCGTATAAAACGCTTCTTTATCTCGTTGGGTATTTTTGCTTTCCGAGCCATTATTTTGAAATATTAGACAGGTTGCCAATAAACGGAATTGCTCCGTATCTTCCTTGAATGTAGTCTTTTTCGAAAGAACGATCTTTTCGGATTGCCTTACCATCGCTTTCTTTGTATACAACTAAAGAATATAAATCCGAAGCTCCATAAGGATCTTTTTCTACAAAATAAATCTGATCTCTACGATAATTTCCATAGTGTAGTAAGTTTGTATCGTGAGTAGCAAAAATGAATTGAGCATTTTTAGGATTATGTTCTGTTGAGTTAAATAACTTAGTTACCGCTAATGTCAATAGGGGGTGTAGACTGGCATCCAATTCATCTATGACAAGAACGCCTCCATCGTTTAAGACATCAAAAATTGGGCCTGAGATATTAAAGATTTTGTTCGTTCCAGATGATTCTTGACTACGCATTTCAAATTCGACGTTACCAACCGGATTATTTTTTTTGTCGTATTTTCTATGAGTTGTTTTTATGTCAAATTCATCGTCAAATTCTTTAGGGTTGAACGGTTCTTTTTCAAGCTGAATATCTTCAAATCCCAAATCTAATTCCGTATAAAACCGAAGCATTGATGGTTTTATTTTTTTGTTTTCAAGCATTGAGAATGTCATTTCTTTATATTCTTCGTGGCTTAGCCCTGAAATGGTAACAAAATCATTGAACCATTGGATGATTCTTTTCGCTGTCTTTCCATTAAACTGGTCGACTACGGAAAGGAATAAGGCATTGTCTCTTGTTTTTTCTTCCAGGTTTTCACCCTCCGGAAAGTTTTTCATCACCTCAATGGCGTCATTTTCACGGATAAAAAGTGGCTTTTCTGTTTTTCTTTGTGCCTCAAATAGCCATTCAGACTTGATATTGGCATTGTCTACCTCAAAACCGTATCGGTAGCGGATATTTTTAATGATGAAAAGAACTTCAAAAAATGAGGGAGAGATTTCTGTTTCAGTATTCAGTAGAAAAGGCGCTATACCAAGCTTTTGGGTTGACGAAGACGCAAAGGAGTGTAAAACAATCCGCCTCATGGTTGACATCGCTTTGATGAGGTTGCTCTTCCCGCCTGCGTTTGCCCCATAAATTACAGCGCCTTTCAATAAATCATGCCGTTCCATTTTCACCACATTGGATTCAGCGTACTCCGTGATCGGCGTAGCCTCTAGACTCAATGTCTTTTTCTCCTTGAAAGAAAGGAAATTTCCAACTGTAAATTCTACTAACATAACATATTTGTTTATAGTAATAAGGCACAAATATACAGATGATTAGAATAAAGACAAATTATTTGTGAGGAAATTTCTCATAAATATGATTTTTCGGTGAAACTCCTGTCATTTCCAAGTGTTTATTCCTTGAGTTGTGAAGACTTCTATGCGAAAACACAAAAAATGCAAATGCTGTTCGGGAAGAGGGGCTTTGGAGGGTGTTTTGGTGCTAACAATCGTTAAATTCTGACGTTTTGTCAAGTTGAAGTGGGGCTTTACTATCTTTAACGTTTCCAAAATGGGCGAAAAATGGGGTGAAAATGGGGCGGTTTTATAATTTTATGACTGTTTTGGAGGGTGATTCACGTTCTTTCACTAAAAACATTGCCGTGTTTTCCGGGAATGATGCTTATGTTTTTCCCGAAACATTACAATGTTTTTCGGAAATCATAAGCATCATTTCTGAAAGTGATGCTCGCGAATCTCTAAGATCGGTTAAGGTTGTTTAAGATTTCGTTAAATCAATACTTTTTATGGGTGATTTTTTCTCTTTTTCTGCGCAAGTGCGGATTGACATTTTGATGCTAAATTCAGTTAATTTGCAGACAAATGATAGTTGGAGTAGGTTTTTGAAGGGGTTTAAGGGGGTTTTGAGGGGTTTAGGGGGTGAAATTCTGACAAAATGTATTTTCTCAACTATCAATTTTGGCCATTTTTTTTGGCCGTGGGGAGATTTCGGGGCGAAAAAGTGGGGTTTTTGAGGGGGTGTTTTTGACATTTTGTCAAAAGGGTGGGGAGTGTGTGCCGTTTTTGTCATTTTGATAGTTGTTGGGGATGTGGG
>JAISPX010000107.1 GCA_031274595.1 Prevotellaceae bacterium
GACGAGTGTTTTTCTTTGAGTTCCGGCAAAGTGATAGTGGGCGGTAAACTGCCATCGTTCCAAATAAACAGTTTTTTATCATATACTCGCAGTTGTGTTGGCGCACCCATATAATTTCTGTGAATGAGGGCATTAAGTAACATCTCACGCAGTGCAGGCACAGGATATTCGAGCGTTTCAACGCGATTCATTCCTACAAAAGAAATGTTTTTGATTAGAAATTTGTAGTCGAGTGTGCGTAAAATTTTATCCAATACCTGAATAATATTACCGTCCTCTACTTCCTGAAAACGAATAGTAAAATCATCGTCTTCAAATTTGCCGATTTTTACAAAAGTATTCGGGTAAAACCTGCCGGGGTCTTTGCCAAACAGCACGATTGCGGCGCGTTTTAGTTTACCGTTTTCTGCCAAACGCAATTTTTCCAAAAGTTCTTCTGTTGTAAGTCCGTCTGCATCGGGCAAACGACCTCCTGTTTCGGCTTTTCGCAGATATTTTTTGATTGTATTTTCGTCAATATCTGCTATCGTGGCTCTTTCTTCCGGCATATTATCCCAAGTTTGACCTGCCTTTTTCAATAAAAACTCGCTCAATGCTGCGCCTGTGAGTTTCTGTTTTACGCTGCCACTGCGGCAATAATACCTGCCACGCAACGAAATGGGAACGGAATAGGACTGCACAACGATTTCTATGTAATGTTTGCCGTTTTCCTGCAAAAGATTGACTTCGGCGGTAATGCCCAACTGGTTTTTGATTTTATTGGGGATTTTTTCCATCAACTCTTTGTAGTCGGCGACGCCAATCACATTTCCGTTGTCGTCTTTGCCAATGTAGATTCTGCCGCCCTGCGCGTTGGCAAAACCGCAAATCCAATCGAGGTAATCATCGTGCCAACTGCTTTTGTATTCTATGTTTTGAGATTCGGACATAATCAATTTTATTATAATTCTTCTATTTCAACATCACTATCATTAGACAACGGAACTAACAAATCCAAAATCATATCCAAAAATCCTGTATTTTTGTAGAAATAATTTGGATTGTCTTTGATTTTTTCTTCTATGGTGTAAAAACCATAATTTGCGTACTGTTCCATCGTGTCTTTTAATATATCAACGGCTTGACTATCTGTCATATTGCCTTTTTCAAGTGTAATCAAATCCAAATCAGTTTTAGCAAGTAGCGCAGTGAAAATATACTCTCGCAGTCGCGGATATGCTTTGCGTAACTTTCTGTTTTCCAAATTACCCCAATATTGAATCGGTTGCCCAAAGGTCTTTGTTTCGCCGTTCAGTTCTCGCTTTTTATCGGCATAAAGTCCAACAAAGAAAGCATAAATATAGATTTCGTAGCCCGCACCGAGCGTTTTACCTCTTGCTGTTGTCAATTCGGAAGAACCAACGCCATAGTCAGTAAATTGGTGAATGATTTCTTCAAAGCGAATTTCCCATTTGGGGTTTCGCCTTGCCCATACATCGTATAATTTTTCTGCTGACATATTTTTACTTTATTAAAGTTATTTTTGTTTGAATGGTTGATAAATCATCTTTGTCAAAAGGGCGTTGCTTTTCCATACGGTTTATAGTACAATGCAACTTGTCTATTTTATCATCAAGCAACTTCCCCTCATCATTCAAGAAACTTTTTGTGAATATGATACACTGTTTTTTTATATCGGAAATTACATTGAAAAAGTCGCTTTCTTTTTGTGGTGCAAATGAACTTGTAGGCGCATCGAAAATAAGTGGATAATCGTAATCGCGCCGGATAGTTGTGAGTTCTGAAACGGCAAACAAAACCGACATATACATTGTGGTTTCCAACGCTTGATTGGGACTTGCGACAAAAGTGCCGTTTCTGTCTTCTAATTTGATTTTTAATTTCCGTTCAATTTTATCTTCATAAATACGAATTATGCCTGTAAAGTCATCAATATTCAGTTTATTAAGATATTCATTTGCTTTTGCTTCCAAAAGTGCGAGAAATTCTTTTGTGTTTTTATCTTTCGCGTATTTGAAGGCATTTTGTATTTTTTCAAAGGCGGTATGAATTTTGCGGTAAGTGTTGGCAGTAGAAGTTTTGCCGAGTTCATCATAACTTTTTTGGATTTCTGCCAACTTGTTTTCTATGTCTTTTTCTTCTTTTTCGAGAATCAAAACTTGTTTTTCTGCCTCGCTTTTAGATTTGTACCAGTTTGTGATATTTTGGTAACTGTTTTTCAATTCGTCTTCCGTTAAATTGTCGTTTTGAGCCAAAAGTTTTCGTTTGTTATCTTCTTCAACATCAATATTATTCTGAATTTTCTTTGCTTCTGCCTTTCGCGCTTCAACATATTCAATGTAATCTTTGATTTTTATTTGTAAGTTGTTTATTTCTAAAATATTACTTTCTAATGTGTTGCTTTTTTTATTGAGTTCGTCAATAAAATTGTTTGGAAAAACAGGTGTTTCTTCTGTATTTTCTTGCGGCTGCTGACTTTTTATTAAATATTGCAGTTTACTATACATAAAATTGTATGCTTCACTGTCTTTTTTTGCCTCTCGACCGCAAACTTTGCAAAATTCATCAGTAAGCATTTCTTCCATTGTTTTTGCATCAGGTATGTAAGGTGGGAGTGGAATTATGCCTTTTGCCAATTCTTTGATTGCCTCTTGTTTTCCTTTTTCTTTGATTGCTTCGTTTTCTAATTTGCGTTTTTCTTTGCTTGCCTCAGAGATTTTGGTTTGAAATTCTGCAAAAATATTTGAAAAACCGCACAAAATCCACATTTCATCAAGCAGTTTTACAGTATAATCTTCATTAACAAGACTTTCAGTTTTTGTTTTCTTTTCGTTTAACGATTTCAGGCGTTCGTTGATTTGTTTCAGCTGCTCGCAGGCTTCTTTACTGCTTTCCAAATCGTCTAATTTTGTTGAATAATTAGTTGCATTTATGCGATTGTTTTTTAATCTTGTGCGAACATCTTGCAAATCAGTTCTCAATTTAATAAGTTGAGAACTCAATATTTTCTCTTGTGTTTCGTTTGATTTATCCGCCTTCATCGCTTTTTCATACGCTTTGTTTGACTCCTTTTCGGCAAATTCTGTGAAACCAAAGTTCTCATTATCGCCAATAAAATAAGGGTCAAACTGTCGAATATTCGAGAATGTATCTATCAGATATTTCAGAGCATCAGAGTTGTTGAAAACATTGAGATTTTTCTCGCCTTTGAACAAGCAATATTTACGGATTGCCGCCTCAAAGCAGCGATCTAACAGCTTGCCTCCCTGAATTTGTGTGCGTTCAACACCATCAATGACCCAACCTTTGAATTGGAAGTTGCTCGTTCTGATTTGATTGTTTTCTTTCTGAAACGAAAAAGATTTTTCAACGATTTTTTCGCCATCGTGTTCAAAAGTCATTGATACTTTCACGGTATCACTGTCAAATTCGGGCAATTCCGATATTTTCTTTTCGGAAATAAGCCGATAATCCATACTTTGTTTTGTCGTATCAAACAGCCATTCCAACGCTTCAAAGAATGTTGTTTTGCCATCACCGTTGTCGCCAATAAAAAGCATTAAGCCATCGTTAAACTTTATGGTGTTTTTACCATAATAACTTCTAAAATTTTCGAGTGTAATTTCTTTGATTATCATAATAAATTTTGATTTAGATAGTTAAACACCTCTTGATAAACCGACTTTTGAATGCTTTTGTCGGAATTTTCAGCAATGCCGTGAATGATTTTTGCAACAGCCACAACAACCGTATTGTCTGACTGTAAAGCATCTGAAACGCTTTGATATTCTTCGGCGTTGTATTCGTAGAACGAACTCAATTTGTCATCCGACAGGACTAACTGTAACATTTTATCTTCGTTACTCATTGTGATATAAATTTAAGTTATAATGATTCATTGTATCTAATAGCACATCAAGCGTGTGTGAACTGTTTTCGGACAGCAAAGCAAAATTATTCACTCGTTCCAACTCTTTTTTCAGCATACTGCGTTCCATTGTATAACTGTCGCTGTTTGGATTTATTTCGGGAATTACCACTAAATCGTGAATGTAGGCAAATTGTTTGTCGGGGTGCTGGCGAAGTATTCTACCACGCCGTTGAACAAACTGTCGCGGGTTTCCCGTGCTTGCACAGAAAATGGCTAATTCGGCACGAGGTACATCAACGCCTTCATCAAGGCATTTCATTGAAGTAAGCACATCAATATTACCTTTTGCAAACTGTTCCAAAATCTCATCCCGTTCTGCAATGCCTGAAACAAATTGCCTTACTGTTGTTCGATTGTCAATATCTCTGACTGCTTTTGTGAAAACATCTATCAAATGCACAGCCTCGTTATCAGTTTCAGTATCATCATTTTCACTGAAAAAATCGTTTTCAAAATAATCATTCGGGTCGTTGCCTTCTGGAACATACACAAGCGTATATTTCAGATTTTTTTTCCTATTGTAATATTCTTGTAAAATATCATTGAAAACAGCAATTTTATTGAACGCTTTATGAATAATGCGTTTACGGGCTAATAACAATGCGGTTAATATCGGGTCGTTCTTAAAACTGTCTGAATTACTATTGTAGTATTTTGAGATTTTCTCGGACAATTTCATATACTCCTGCATTTCGGAATCGGTTAAAGAAACCAAGTGTGGATAGTAGTAATAACGACACAAAACACCTTTATTTATTGCCTCTTGCATTGAGTATTCATAAGTATATCCGTTTTCGCTGTTGAAAAATGAAAACAGTTTCTTGTTGCCTTCCTCGTCAAATTGTCGTTCCGGTGTTGCCGATAATCCGATACGGCGTTTGCAATTCACTTTCGGCAAAAGTTTCAATATTGTTGTCGACCCCATATTGTGGCACTCGTCAGCAACAAGTAGAGTTTTAGCAGACAGTTGATTAAGTTCCGCGAAAATATTTGTACGAGCAAAAGAGGCGTAAGTCGAAATTACAATAAACGAAATTTCTTTGTCGGTTTGTTTCCGAATTTTTTCTTGCGTTAATATACCTCCAATGTCGTTTTTCCAATTCTTACTCTTTGAGCAAACCTTTATTATTTTGTTGAAATTACATTTTTTACATTCTTCTTCCCATTGATTTACAAGGGTAATTGTCGGAACAAGAATCAATGCTTTGTAGTATCCAGTTTTCTTGTATATTTCAAGCAGACAATTTAGCGAAGTGATTGTTTTTCCAGTTCCTGTAGCCATAGCAAACAAGCCCTGCTGTTTGTTGTTTTTCCAATTCTCAAATGCCGTTTGTTGATATTCTCTTGCACCTGACGGATAAGGGAATTTTGGCTTTGTATCTTCTTCTTTTGCTTTTTCAATTATTTTCTCAACTTGCTTTTTGGCTTTATCCATTGCCTTTTTTATAGAAGGACGAATATTGTTTTGCTCATTGTGAAAAAGCCGTTCTTCCTGTTCGAGTAATTCATCAATGCTCTTATTACCAAAGTTTTTTTCAATGTTCGTAATTATTTCTGACGGCTCAACATAAATCACAGCATCGTCCTTGCCCGAAA
>JAISPX010000201.1 GCA_031274595.1 Prevotellaceae bacterium
AGATTGCGGGATGTAATCTTGTGTACTCATTGTTTTGTGATTTTAATACTGTTAAACTAATTGATTTATGTATTTGAAAATAAATAAACTTCATGCAAACCTTCAATGGCATCCTGCAAACCTTCAATGGCGCCCTGCAAGCCTTCAATGGCGCCCTGCAAACCTTCAATGGCGCCCTGCAAACCTTCAATGGTGTCCTGCAAACTCTAAATGTCTTCCTGTAAACCTTAAATGTCTTCCTGCAAACTCTGAATGTCCTCCTGCAAACCTTCAATGGTGTCCTGCAAACCTTCAATGGTGTCCTGCAAACCTTCAATGGCATCCTGCAAACTCTGGATACAAACAAATAAATATTTAATGCTTTCTGTGAAAATTTCGCTGTCAACGACAATACATTTAGAGCGGCGCTGCCAAGAATAGAGAAGGTTTTTAGTTCATTAAAAAACGTCTGTTGATTTGTGTCAATACAGGTAATTTCTTGCGCAAGCCTTGTTTGTGCCGACACAAAGCCCACAGGTAAAAACGTTCTAAACTCAACAACAACAAGGTTTTTCATAATTATTTTGCCGTTACAATGAAATTAAAATTTGTCCCATAATTTACATTATGTTAAGTTTTAAATACTGCAATATCAGCAAGATAAGCATTTTGGCATGAAAAAAATCAAAAAGTTAAAATTTGTAACTTATTGAAAAAGAAGTTAACTTTGTGCCGAAAGTTAACATAATGTAAATTATGGGACAAAATTTTTTTTTGAAAGTGTTAAAATTTTACAAATTCGAGTAAAATTGAGAAAGAAAATAACAAAATAGTAAATAAAAAATCTCAACAATATCATTTATCATTAACCATTTCTTAATATCGGTTTGGTATCAATGATTCTCAAACTTTCAGATTTCTCATACAAAATGCCGTACTTTAACGTTATTGAATGAAACATGAATTGTTTATGAATATCTTTTATTATTTTTGCACAATATTTTACGAAAATGTTAATAATAACGCTGACAACAGATTGGAAAGATGGCGATTATAATATCGGTCGTCTGAAAGCGTGTATAATTTCACGCTGCGAAGATGTTTGTATTATTGACATTACTCATAATATTCAACCGCATAACACTTTGCCTGCTGCGTTTGTATTAAAAAATACTTACAGACATTTTCCTTCGGGAAGTATTCACATTGTTGGAGTAAACAGCGAGCCATCGCCTAAAAATCAAATTGCCGTGATGAAAAACGACGAGCATTTTTTCATAGGAGCAAACGATGGAATGTTAAGTCTTATTTGTGAAAAACAACCTGATTCGATAGTTGCATTGCCTTACAACGATAACTGTCAGGCATTTCGTTTTCTGGAAGTATTGGGTAATTGCGTAAAAGCAATTTCCGATGGCATTGAACTCAAAGAACTTGGCGATGAATGTGAACTGCGTCAGGAATTTACGAGCATAGCATCATGTTACGAATCACGTATAGTCGGTCGCGTAATATATATTGATACTTTTGGCAATGCCATAACAAATATTGACAAAAAAACTTTTGAAAAAATAGGAAAAAACAGAAAATTTGAAATAATTGTACAAAACAATCTGATAAAAATTACAGAACTTTCGCAATACTACGACAATGTAAAAAGCGGTAAAATACTGGCTATTTTCAATTCCGTAGAATTATTGGAATTAGCCATAAACCAGGGAAATATCGCAAGAATAAACAGCCTCGACACAAAATCATCAATAATAATAAATTTTATAGATTAAGATGTTTTAAAAATATCCTTATTACATTGCAACCCAAACCATTTCGTAGCCGTCAAAAATCTGATAATAAAGTTCAAGTTCATGTTCGTTATATTCGGAGTCGATAAATATTGCATTTAGTTCGCCTTCATCTTCGTGGGGTATGAATTTTTCTATTTGTATTTGTTTGGCGAAGTTGATATGGCGTTCGCCCATGAGTTTGTAGATAGATTCTTTTGCGCTCCAAATCAAAGCCAGTTGCGTTTGTCGGTATTTGTCGCTTATGTATTCATTTTCGTCTTCGGATAATATTTTTTTTGAAACATTATCAAAATTACGCGACAGCGATTCTATATCAACGCCAACGTTTGCGTTTTGATGAACGTAAACGCAGGCAAACTCTCCCGAATGTGAAATGCTGATTTTGTGATGAGTATTTTTTATGTACGGACTGTCGTCTTCTTCGTATCCTATATAAACGCGTTCGTCAAAAATTTCTGCGAGCAATGCGCGTACAGCATAACTTTCGAGTCTGCGTTGATGCGCCTGCATTTGTTCAATACTTTCTTGTTCTGCAGTGGGCGTTGCAGCAATAATTTTCAGATCGTCTTCGGTTTCCGTAATTTGCCAAACGGCAAGCAATCCGCCGTCTTTAAATTCTTCTTTTTTGTAAAGTGGCATCGTTTTTTTCTTTTTATTGTCAGTTATAATAGATTTAATTTTATTTTTTCCATTCCAATGTTTCCATTAAGTGAATAATATCTTTTCGTATAAATTCAACAACAGGCATAACAGAATCGCTGTTTGGCTCTGCGTTAAAATATAACGAGCCGCGCAAAAAATTTCGCGTACTGTCGGTCAGCAAAAATTGTATTGGAGATGCGGCATCTCCTTCTAATTCGGCATAAAGTCCGTAAACTTTTTTTTCGGGAAAGAAATACGTCATTTCGTCTATCGCATTTGCCTTTATTGTGTGTCGATAGGTGAAATTATGCGAATCGTTTATTATCGTATCCAGATTGTTTTTCACGTTATGATAAGTGATATAAATTGTTGCATTGTGTTGAGGATAAACAATATTTATCCATTTTTGTTCCGGTTTGTCGGTGCGTTCCTCTATTTTTGCAATGGTTGAATATTCAAAAGTATAAGGTTCTTTATTTGTGTCAAATTTTCTGTATGTATTTTCGGGCATAGTAATTCTAAAGTATCCGTAAGGTTTGGGCGCTTTGATGTTGTTGTTGCGACATGCTGCAATTAAAATTAAGGCAATGGATGCAATAATAATTTTTATATTAATTGTTGTCATCATTTTGTGATTTTACGGTAACTTTAACTTCTTTAATGCGTTTTGCATCTCTGCTTTCGATTTTTAATCCGAATTTTTTAAAATCAATTTCTTCGCCGCAGGCAGGTATTTCGCCTCGTATTTCAAGTATAAGTCCGGCAAGAGTTTCTGCATCTCCGTTGGTTTCGTCAAAATAATTGTTGCCGAGATTCATAATTTTACAAAAATCGTTGAGCGAGATTTTTGCGTCAAACAAATAAATATCTTTGCTTAATTTTGTGAACAGTTTTTGACTTTCATCTTCATCGTTTTCGTCGGATATTTCGCCTACAATTTCTTCCAAAATATCTTCCAAAGTGATTATTCCGCTTGTTCCTCCATATTCGTCAACAACTACAGCCATGTGAATGCTTTTTTGCTGAAATTCTTTAAGCAGGTCGTTTATTTTTTTGTTTTCGGGAACAAAATATGCTTCGCGTATCAACGATTGCCAAACAAATTTTTCATCTTTATCCAAATGAGGCAACAAATCTTTTACAAAAAGAATTCCTTTGATATTGTCAAAATTTTCTTCATATACAGGTATTCGCGAGTATCCGCAATCGACAACAAAAGTCAGGAGTTTCTTAAAATCAGATTCAATATCAATAGCATCAACATCAATACGCGGATGCATAATGTCTTTTACATCGATATTTGTGAGTTCCACAATACTTTTCAAAATTTTTTTATCGCCTATGGATTTGTCGGTAAAATCAATGGCTTCAGACAAATCGTCTATTGATACGTTTGATTTTATTCTGTCGAATTTTTTCTTCAGCAACGTTGTTGTTCTCATTAAAACGAAACTCAAAGGTTTGGCTATTTTTACCATGATTACAAGCGGCTTTGCAACAAAATTAAACGAACTTACGGGATGACTTGCTGCCAATAATTTAGGTATAACTTCGCAGAACAAAACAATAACAAAGGTTATAAGCACAACTTCGATAATAAATCCGAGCAAAATATTGTCGCCAAAATTAATTAACGAATGTGTAAGATATGTTGAAATCAGGATTATGGCAATATTTATGAAATTATTGAAAACCAAAACAGAAGCCAGCAAATAATCTTGCTTTTCAATTAATTGTATAAGATGGTCGGCAATTTTGTTTTTATGTTTTTTAATTTCTTCAATATTTTGCGGCGACAATGAAAAAAAAGCAGTTTCCGAACCGGATACCAATGCCGACATAAAAATCAACACCAGCAATAGGGCAATGTAAATCACATGTCCTGAATTTAATTGATTTAGTACGATACTTAAGACGTAACTCGGAGGTTCCAAATTTTAACAATTTTAAATTAAATATAATTACCCAACACATTTTCGTGTGTTTTCAAACGCAAAGGTATATTTTTTTTTGATTTTTCAAAAATTATAATATTATTTTTCTGCGCTTGGTAAGTTCAACGAATAAAAATTGTGTTTACGAATTGAATTAAAACGCTATATATTTATTACATATTTACATGTCAGTAACGCTATTTTGAAGACGAAACAAACAAATTTATATCAGTCCTTTTTTATGTTTTTCAGTGAGAATTTTAATCATGTCGTCCGTCATTTTTTCCAAATCCCAATAAGGATTCCAGCCCCATTCCTGACGTGCGCATGTGTCGTCGAGCGAATTGGGCCACGAGTCGGCAATAGCCTGACGCAGCGGGTCGATATTATATGTCATTTCAAAATCGGGTATGCGTTTTTTTATGGCTTCGTAAATTATTTTCGGACAAAAACTCATTGCCGTAACATTAAACGAATTTCGATGAACAAGTCGCGAAGGATCAACTTCCATCAATGTTATTGCGGCATCAAGAGCATCTGGCATATACATCATGTCCATATAAGTATTGCTATTGAGAGGACATTCAAACTTTCCTGTTTTTATTGCCGAATAATAAATGTCAACGGCATAATCTGTTGTTCCTCCGCCGGGAGGCGTTACATTTGATATAAGTCCAGGAAATCGTACCGAACGGGTATCTACTCCGAAACGGATAAAATAATAATCGCTGAGTAATTCGCCCGAAACCTTTGTTACTCCGTACATTGTACGCGGTTGCCGAATTGTATCCTGCGGAGTTTTATCTTTTGGCGAACTGCTGCCGAATACTCCAATGGAACTTGGCGTGAACACGGCACATTTTTTCTCGCGAGCAACTTCCAAAACATTGAAAAGTCCGCCCATCCCTATCGCCCACGCTAATTGTGGTTTATTTTCTGCAACCGCCGATAGCAAAGCCGCAAGATTGTAAATGGTATCGATTTTATATTTGTCAACTGTATCGGCAATTTGTTGCGCATTTGTAACATCTACAATAGCAGAAGGTCCTGATTCCAAAAGTTTGCCCTGTGGTTTTGCCGAAGGAATATAACCTGCAACAATATTTCCATTATAACGGTTACGTAATTCCATTGTGAGTTCCGAGCCAATTTGCCCTGTTGAACCTATTATTAAAATATTTTTCATTACTTGTTATTTTGTTTTACAATGCAAAATTACAAATTTTGATAAAATAATATGCAAATCATTAAAAATTTATACAAAATAAATTGATTTGAAAGATGTTTTTTAATTTTATTTTTACATCTTGTTGAATTTGTGATATAATGGTTAATGATAAAAAAATTCCCCTCCTGTGGGACGAAATTCTATTTACTATTTTGTTATTTACCATTTACGATTTATTATTTTTCATTTTTTATTTTATTCTTGCTCGCACTCGTTTCTTAACGAGTTGCAATATGGTTCAACGTTTGTAACGTTGAAAACGCCATACCATTAGGATGTTTTTCAAACACAAAGTTCGCAAAGAATTTTAACGAAGTTCACAAAGAGTATAATGCCAGCGATATAAACTTTGCGACCTTTGCGTTTAAATGGACTTTTAATACAGCCTCAACGAGGGAATGGCGCTATGCTGAACAATAACTATAACCATTTATATTTCATCGCTATCATCGTTGTCATCATTATCATCATCAACCTTAATTTCTAAACTGTGGTCTTCTTTTGCTTTTTCAAGCGCTGTTTTGAATTTAGCAACAAGAGATTCTTCTTTTGGGACATAAGATTTTATAGCAGGGTCGTCCATTTTCTCTAAAAGGACTATATATTTTTCAATATAGCCTATAATAAAAACATTAATTTTTTCTTTAATTTTTTCTGGCTCTTTTACTCTAATATTAGCATACGTTATTGGATTATTTTGCTCTATCGCTAATAATTCTTTTGACAGGATATTTTCATAGCCTTCTTGTGTAATATAAAGTCTGAAGTCATCCAAATATCTAATGTGTGATGTTATTAACCTTGTCATATAAAATGGATAGTATTTCCTTTTTCCAGTGTCATCATATTTGCTTTTAAATATATATGGGCTGGCGCTGCGGCAGTATTTTTCTTTAGTGTATTGTAGTTTTCCCTGAAACACATCATGAAAAAAACGGTTAGTATTTTCATGAAAAGTTTTAACTGTATCATACACGCTTTCTATCTGCTTTTGAAATTTCCATTCAAACGGGATATAGTTTTCTATTTTGGTAAGTTGAAATAATGGCTTATAATGATATATTGAATTGCCGTTACTTGTTCTGTATGCAGAAATGTATTCAAAATGAGTATATATATATTTTAAGTATATATATGCCGAAGGATTTATCGAAACTTTTATCAGGTCTAATTGCGTTTGTTCTGCTCCTGTTAATGCTGCTTTTTTTAATAATAATTTACCTTCAGTATCGAAATCAAATTCATAACTCCTATTAATTCTTTCTGGTTGCTTACCATATATTGTTATTAAATGCGCCCAACTTGATTTATTAAAATCTACGAGAGATTTTATTATTTTCAAAAATTCGCTTACTTTCATTATATCTTTACAGCGCTTGTATAATTCATGTAATGATATTTTTGGGGGGGGTGCTGATATTTTAAAGCCATTGGGATACGATATATTAAACAAAACGGTTAAAAACATCCTTGTGCAATTACAATGCGGTTGAGCAGTTACTTCTCTTCTGGGGGCAATTCTGTCTAAAAAATTTTCTGCAGCCAAATAGCGAATAAAACTGTTCATTAAAATTCCTCTTTTGCCATAAATGTACTTGTCTGGAATTTTGTCATATTCGTTTTTGCTTATAGAAAATAATCTATAATTAGCATAGTCAATTTCTTGAGGTCTGCAAATTTCAATCATTGCCAAAGCAAGTCGTCTATAACTATAATTAAACAATGTGAAAAATATATTTACAGATTGATCTTGTTTGGTACTGGCGTTATTAATTCTCACCAAATCGGGTAATAAATCTGCCTCATCAGTATTATAACCATAACCAAATTTTTCACATCTTTTACGAAAAATTTCAGGATTAAAGCCTGTATTTTCAAATGGTATAAGACCTGCGTTAATGGCATCGGCTCTTTGTGCCGTAATAACTGCATAGTTGGCTTCTCTGCAAACTATAATAAAATATATTTTTTTATTCTCTAATCCAAGATCAACTATTAGTTGGTTCAATTTTAAATGAATGTCTATAAGTTTGGTTTGTAGCACTTCCGCTAAGTGTTCTATAAGCAATTCATCCAGGTTGTCAAAACAAATTGTGTATGATTTTTTGCTATTGAACTCCGGATTATAAATAAATTTTAACACGCTATTCAGCAAATAAAATATTAACATTTTCTCGAACCCAAGTTTATCTAAAAATCTGCGTTTAGTTTCTATATCACTAAATTTTCGATATTGATATGCTCTTGTAACCTCATTAATAAAGTCAGGATAAAAATATTTAAGGAATATCTCTCTCTTTATTATAATATTCTTAAACAATTCAGTTTCTATCGGCATTTCTTCTTCTGCAAGCAGCCTTTCTTTCAGGCAATCTTTAATAAGGCTTTCATCCGTAATCAATCCATGTTCGTCAACTATTAGATTTATTATGTCAATATAATAATTATCCTTCCCTATTTGTTCCTTAAACCAGTATAAAAAGGTTGTTTTGCCCGTACCGCTATATCCTGTAAAAAAAGTAAAATCTCTATCGTAATTACCATAAGTAATAGATTTAAGCAATAGATCTTTCATGTGACCATAAGTTTTAAGTTCTTCTATTAACTCTGAGAAATTAAAGTTTCGTAATCTGCTTCTATAAGAATATCGGCTATCATGAGGATTATATAATAATGCCTCCGATAGTGTTATTTTTGAAGAATTATTTGTTGTCATTTTTCTTTTTATTTTTTAATAGGTTATCAATAACTTTTTTTGCTTTTTCACCTATTTCACTATTCCATTCAAAAGCATCTAACGTGTACGTTTCATTATATTTATATAAACATTTCATTAATTCTATACCATCTTCCTTTACATTTACCATCAACTCTAACTCTTTCACACGCAAAAGATATTCGTTCGAATCAATAAAATTTAAATAAATCAAAGGTTGTTTGATTAATAATATATTCTGTATTTTTGCTATTAATCCCCTTATTAACTCGGCTGTTTTTAAATCGTTTTCTCTTTCTTGTAATTCTTTGTTTAATTTATGTCCCTTTGAAATACTATATTTTGTTTGCCAAATTACAACCACCCCACATATAATCTTAATAATAATATCAGCAGTAGGATGTTCTAATTGGAAAAATCCTGTTATTATATCAGATAGTACTAATAAAACAAATGCAATAATAATAATAATTATGTTTTTCATATCGTTTTCAATTAATTATTTCAATCCTTATCTCCTCGCTCCGTTCCTGCGCATCAGTCAACAGTTCCACTAATTTTTTTTCATACAAAGTAGAGTTGATAACCTTTCCTTTTACCTTATTTTCGCCTGCGAGAATACATCCCGAAGAGTCGTTTTTGGTATTGCCTCGGTGAATAAGTATGCCGCTGAAGCCCGGCACATCCAAGAGCCGCGGGAGCATCCGTTTTTTCGAGGGCGACAGGTTTACAATCACCTTATAGCAGCCTGTGGGAATTGCCGTTTCATGCGCTATTTTTATTTTCCGTATTAGATCCAAAGGCATAGATTGAGTCAGCCCTCTGTCGGTATCCTCCAATGTGTCGCAGAAATATTCGCCGTTCACAAACAGCGAGCCGATAGTATAGTCGCTGCATAGAAATCTTCTTTGTAATTTCAATTCCATTATTTTTCAGTTATAAAGTTTGTAAAGTTGAAAGATATTTATTATTTACGATTTACTATTTATCATTATAACATTAACCATTAATAATTAATTCGTTTTCAAATCCGAACAGGGTATAATCCACTAATATGTTACCTGTTGTATCATATACGTCTTGGCGGTCGCGTGTGCCGTGCGGGTAATGTTCGATGCGGTTGAGCGAATCCTGCCAGTAGCCTACGAGGTCATCTTTGTTGTTTCTCAGTTTTCGGCGCAATATATTTACAACCACGCCGCTTACGGCAATTGTTCCTGCAACAACAGGATTTGCAATAGTAAGAGCAGTTTCTACCGTTGTAAACAATCCTTTAAATTCATCACTGTTGAGTACATTATCGGCATCAACAGCAAAGTTGCGTATGTCTTCGTCAGATTCTATCACCCAAAGTTGAATATCAAGTTTGTCAGGGATAGTATCTCTTTGGTAAATTACTAATCCCGATTCGCCAAACAGCAAAGTCTGGTTATCCTTCACCCTGTTTATTTCCAAACTGTAGCTCTGTGCAAAATGTTTGGCATCAGCAAGCACTGCTTCCAGCAATTTTTGCCGGCGGGCAGCCTCATCCTGCAAATCCATCAAGTCTGCCAAACTAAGTTGCGGCGACTGTATTTGTTCCGACACATATCCTGCTCCTGCAACATAACTGTAAATTCGCAATTCGGCATGTCTGTTGAATATGCCCAAAAAGCCTTCGCGGTTGTCGAAAACCTTTATTTTATTTATTCTTGCGTAAAACATTTCTTTGTTTTTTAATATGTTAATTTATGCTATAAAAATCATCAAATTTCAACATTACCGTCTTGTGTTTGCAACACCGCCGTGTTAAATACGCAACATCGCCGTCTTGCTTTCTCAACACCGCCGTGTTGAGCGAGCGACATCGCCGTCTTGCAAATGCGGCATCACCATCTTGATAAAATAAGACGGTAATGTTTGAAAATCATTTGTTTGATAACGAGGCTACATCTTTAAATGTTGCCTTCTTCACTGCATCTTTCAACTCTTCGGATTCCGAAAAGCGCACGTTCAATTTTTTAATTTGAGCAGCAGTTACTTCTGCTTCGGTAGCCACGCCTGAGGCATTAGCAGTAAGGCGAAAACTGCCTAAACTGCCTAATTGAACGGTGTGACCATCAAGCAACAATTTTGTAACCACTTTCAGCAGTTGCGACACAGCCATTTCAGCTTCCTTTGCGTTTAGCGTGGTTTCATCAGCCAGTTGTCTGGCAACTTCTTTTTCTTTCACCAATCCCGTACTTTTCAAAACAGGATACCATAATTTGGGAGCGCTTGTATCCGCAGGATTCCCGCGCTCAATTTTGTTGTAAAATAAAGGCATAATTAAAAATATTTAATATGTTAGTAAATTTGATATTTTCGTTACAAATCCTTACTGTTTTATTTGCAGTATTAATTGAAAAAGCATGTGAACTGTTAAAAAAAGAAAGTTTTTTGACTCTAAAATCGGCAAAATGTTTTTGCAAAACTCGCAGAAAGAATGTTTTTTTGAAATTTACAAGTTGTAAATGGTAATTATTCTTAAAATAAATATTATATTTCGCGCGTATTATATAATGGTGTGTTACGCTTGAGTTGTGTGTGTGTGTGTGTGTGTGTGTGTGTGTGTGTGTGTGTGTGTGTGTGTGTGTTAGCAAAATATTCGGAACTGCCAAATATTTCGGCAGTTTTTTCATTAATATTTTCGCACATTTTTTTCATTATCGAACTAATCTTTTTCATATAATGGCGCAAAAGTATAAAATAATTTTTA
>JAISPX010000203.1 GCA_031274595.1 Prevotellaceae bacterium
TTTATAAATATTATGAGCATTAAGAGCCTTTTCGATTCGGGAAACCCAAATTATGATTATAACCTTAAAAAGTTTGATGAAGAACACCCTGTATTAGGATGGATATCTATTATCATTGCCTTTATTCTTGTTTGTGCATTTTACTATTGGTTAATATTTATTTCTTAATCCTTTTATTCTTTGCCTCAATTTCCTTGCTCATTTGTTTAGACATTGCCAAAAATTCAGATAACATTATTTGCTTTCTGTCTATTCGGTAGCCCATATATTTACTCACCGCGACAGTCCACTCTTTGCTGCAACTCGTTTTTTAATTCTAAAAATTAATAAAAATGATTTTGCAAAATCAAAATAATGTTATAACGAGTGGCAAAAATATATTATCAGAGTAAAGAAAAAGGGTTACGATATGTTATTGTAATCCTTACTGTAATAATGGTAAATATCTACAATGCTACTATTGTATCTATTTTTTCATAGCCTTTAGGTTTGTTTTTAGAATCCTGTTTTATTTTACTTATTGTGTTTTTCATCGTATTTTTATTTGGGATTCCACTATGACAAAGGAAGCAATTTGCAGTTATTTTCCAAAGATTATTTTTGTCTGTATCGCTAAATAGATTATCAATGCAATATGCTAACAATCCTATTGTTTGTAGCCAAACAAGCGGCTTAAATGGTTTATCATTGTCAGGTATAGCAGTACATCCAAACACATAACAAAAGTGTATGTAATTAGTTTTTTGGGGCAAAAATCCACCATTGATTAAGCCCTCAAATAAATGCTTTTGCTCCGTGTCGGCAAATTGTCGTGTAAAGTGGAATTGTTGATGCTTTTGTTTGATTTTTGATTTTGGTTGCTTTTTTGGCTCTAATTCTCGCTCGGCTTGTATTATGGCTTCGTTCAATTCGTATATATCTGAATAATAAAGGCTATATTTCATATTATACACACTTGCCACATCGCCTGTTTCTGTTACGCAACAAACATAATCACTATTAGTTATATACCCTCTATCTTTAATAAACATCATTTTATCTATAATGCGTTTTTCAGTGTTTTTTATACGTTCATCGTTTTGGTCTGTAACAAGAACGCCATCATACTTAATCCCTTTTCCACAATAAATACTGTCTAATACAGAACCGTATTCAAACAATACTTTGCTGTATTCTCGTTCAATTTCATTTTTATATCTGCCTAATACCAATTTACAACCATTAAAAAAGTCGATAAACTCTACAAAACTATCTCGTTTCGCAATTTGTGCCTCACGTTTGAAATATGACACATAAGGCGTTTGTTGTACATGCTTTTCCGTGTATCCGTCAATAACTATCTTGTAGTAATTCATATACATATTTTATTTTTTGGAATTGGTAATATTACAGAGATATTATGTTTGTAATAACCAATAAATAACCTGATTAATGTATATATTCCTATATAAATTTACTAATTCCAAATTTTTTAATATTATCGGTTGCAAATATACAACATTATTTTCAAAAGATACAAACCGGAGACAAAAAAAATACAAAAAACAAAAAACAGAATACAGAAGCCAAAAAGAATTATTCCTTTATATAAAACACTGTAAATTTTACTTTTATAATGCTTTTATCATCTTTTTGTTTTCTCTTAAAATCAAATAAGGATTATTCCGTTGTGAAAACATCCAAGACGGGGATGAAAATCCTCGTTTTTTTTATGCGTGTTTCCAATATTTGTTACCTTTGTAATCTACAAATTTTACTGAAATGAATTTATACACACTCACAGCGGTGTCGCCAATAGACGGACGATACAGAAAACAAGTTGAAAAATTATCTCCATATTTTTCTGAATTTGGATTGATAAAATATCGTGTTATGGTTGAAATTGAATATTTTATTGCTCTGTGCGAATTGCCTTTGCCTCAACTTTTTGAAATCGACAAAGCCTGTTATGCGGAATTACGCAGTTTATATCAAAATTTTCATATTGAAAATGCTCAGCATATAAAAGAAACAGAGAAGACTACAAATCATGATGTTAAAGCGGTTGAATATTTTTTGAAAGAAAAATTTGATGAATTAGGATTGTCGGATTTTCGTGAATTTGTTCACTTCGGATTAACATCACAAGATATAAACAACACTGCTGTGCCGTATTCATTACACGCGGCGTTGAACGATGTTTATTTTCCGCTGATAGATGAAATTGTGAATAATCTTTCAAATTTAGCCTGCCAGTGGAGCGATGTTCCAATGCTGGCGCGAACTCACGGACAACCTGCATCGCCTACGCGATTGGGAAAAGAAATTAGTGTTTTTGTAGAACGCATTACCAAACAAACAAATCCGTTGAAAAATATGCGCTGTTCGGCAAAATTTGGCGGAGCAACAGGAAATTTCAATGCTCATCATGTTGCATATCCGCAGGTTGATTGGATTGCATTTGCAAATAATTTTATTGAAAATATTTTAAACCTTGAGCGTTCGCAATTTACAACTCAAATTGACCATTACGATAAACTTTCTGCAATTTTTGATAATCTTAAAAGAATAAACGTTATATTAATCGACTTGTGCCGTGATATTTGGACTTATATTTCGATGGAATATTTTAAACAAAAAATCAAAGCGGGAGAAGTTGGCTCATCGGCGATGCCGCACAAAGTTAATCCTATTGATTTTGAAAATGCCGAAGGAAATTTTGGCGTTGCAAATGCGTTATTTGAACATCTTTCGGCAAAACTTCCTGTATCACGTTTGCAACGCGATTTGACGGATTCTACTGTTTTGCGAAACATTGGCGTGCCGATTGCTCACACAATTATTGCGCTTAATTCGTTACTTAAAGGATTAAATAAAATTTATCTTAATGAAAATGCAGTTTATCGCGATTTGGATAAAAATTGGATAGTTGTAGCCGAAGCGATACAAACTGTTTTGCGCCGAGAGGCTTATCCGAATGCTTACGAAAAACTAAAAGAACTGACACGTACAAATGAAATTGTAACAGAATATCATATCAAAAATTTTATTGATGCGCTTGATGTGTCGGATAAATTAAAAGACGAATTGAAAAAAATAAATCCGCATAATTATACGGGAATAAAAATATAAATAAAATTGAATAGTAATAGGCGAAAATATCTGAAATATACATTGGTAGCAACATTTATTGTTGCCTGTTCTGCGATATTGTATTCAGTTATTTTTGAAAAATATTCTGTTGCATATTACGAAAATCAAATAAAAAAAATTGAAAACAAAATACAAAAACGACAGAAAAAACTCGAAAAAATTTCGACTAATTTGTTGAATACCTTTTGTATTACGCCTGATACCATTTTGCAGGATGTTTTGTTTAAAATAAATGTTGCTTGCAATCCGAACGAAGGAATTTTTTGTTTTCAAAATGACAGTTTGATATATTGGTCGTCGGCTTTGCCTGTGCAAAACGAAGATTTGCTGAAAGTGGACAGTATTGAGAATTTTACAAATTTCGATAACGAACTGTTTGCTTCCGAAACGGCAACAGAAAGCAAGTATGTAACAAAATCTTATACTCGAAATAAATTTAAAATAGTTTATGTCATAACTGTTGGAACACATTATCTTTACGAAAACGATTTTCTGCAAAGCGGATTCTCCGAAAATCTTAAAGTGCCGCCATCGTTGTTTTTGGAAAGTTTAGGCTGCTACAACGGATTTATAGTTAGAGGAATAGACGGAACGCCATTGTTTGTTTTAGGCATAGATGTCAGCGACAATACAAATCCTTTATCCATGTATTTTCGCTGGTTTGGAATAGTTTTGATGCTTCTTGCTTTTGTGGTTTTTATTTCCCGATTTTTGTTTCGCAGAAATCTTGTTAAAGCAATAATTTCTATCATTGCGATATTTGCATTTATAATGTTTTTGGTGTATAATTATTGGGGAACGTTCAGCGCCGAATTTAGTTTTTTCAATTCATCGCTTTATGCATCGTCAAAATTCTTACCATCGTTTGGCGTTTTATTTTTATATGTATGTTTCATTGTTACAATAATTTGCATTGTATTTATAAATCGCCGAAATATCTTTTCAACTGTAAAAAAATGCGGTAAACACAAACGTTGCATTATAATATACTGTTTGATTTTTTTTACAGTTATTCAGTCAGTTTTATGCGTATTGCTGCCTGTAACATTAATCAACGATTCAAATTTTTCGCTTGCAATTCATAAAATATACGATATAAATTGGTTTACTGTTTTGTCATATTTGTTGATGGCATTGATGTTTACAGGATTTACAATGTTACAGATTTTGTGTTTATATAATTTAAAATCAACGCAAAACCGAATAATAATTATTTTTGTACAATTGTTATTATCAGTGTTATTGTTGCTTTTATGCGGTGAGTATCATCTTACTGTAATATGCCTTTTTGCAGTATATTTTGTTTGCGTTTCGGCATTTTGTCATAACATAAAATCAAAATTAAAAACGTTTATAATATTTGCAGCATTATCAACAGTATTTTGCGTGTCGGTTGTGCTGTACGGAGGTTTTCTCAAAACCAAACAAATAGCCAAAAATCTTGCCGAATCGTTATCTCAAAAAAATGACCCTACTTTTGAAGCTTTGTTTGCCGAAATATCCAACAAACTTATATTGGACGGACAATTACAAACATACGTGAAAGATAGTAACATAGATGTTGATGTGATTTTGAATTATTTAACCGAAAAATATTTTGGAGGATACTTTAAAAGTTACAATTTGGATTTAAATCTTTGTCAGGCGAAAGATATTTTGTACGTTGCAGAATCAGACGATGAAGTAAATTACAATTGTTTTGACTTTTTTGACAACGAAAAATCAACTTACGGACACAAAATAAGTGAATTGCCGCTATGGTTTATGGATATGGGCAACGGAACAATAAACTATTTCGTAGAATTGTCATATACAGATAATATTGAAACCAAATTGTTTTTGACTTTTACATCGCTTTCAGAACTACAATATATCGGTTATTCGGAATTGTTGCTCGATAAAAAAAATCAGCCGAACAAATTATTACAGCAAAACGGTTATTCGTATGCAAAATATTTTAAAAATAAACTTGTTTCGCGATACGGAGATTTCAGATATAATTATGAACTCAATATTTCGGACGAAATAAAAAGTCATTCTTTTTTTATCGACAACGGCTACATTCACTATAACATTTATACCGACAAAGATAATTTACTGATAATATCTGCGCCGGTCTTGTCGTTATTGGAATTTTTCTCATCCAATTCGTTCTTGTTTTTATTTTTTGTAATATCGCTTGTGATTATATTACGCTGCATGGGAATTGATGTTTTGGAAATAAAGGGAATAGTAAATTTCAGACAAAAAACAAGAATTTTATTGTTGATACTGGTTTTGTTTTTGTTGTTTATTGTAGGCGGAACAATCCTGTGGCATACGTTCAATCAGTTTGAAAAGAACAAGATAGAATCAATCGAAGAAAAAATTCAGTTGATAAATAATGAATTTAGGATACAATACGGAATGTCCGATTATATTTCAGATACGCGCGATTTATCATCTTGGTTGATAGAATTATCCAACTTGTATCATATTGATATAAATATTTATTCGCTGGATGGAAGACTTTTGTCAACATCGCGTCCTGAAATATTTAATCGTAAGTTATTGGGATTGAATATGAACATGCAGGCATTTGTAAATATCAATACTCAAAACCGACCATATTATATGCATTATGAAAATATCGGAACACTTGAATTTAATTCAATTTATCTTGCTTTTTATAATGATAATAATGATAAACTTGCATATTTAACACTTCCGTATTTTGAACAGCAACGCAAATTTCAGGAAAAATGGCTTGTTTTGGCGAATACGGTTATAAATATATTTGTTGTAGCGCTAATACTCGGAATTTTGTTTGCAACAATCATTTCAAATTTGTTGCTGAAACCATTGGACATTGTGCGCTCGCAAATCGGAAAATTTAGCCTGATGGGAAAGTCCGAATATATTAAATATAAAGGAAATGACGAAATTGGAAGTCTTGTAAAAGCCTATAATCTGATGCTCGACAAACTTGCCGAAAGCGCCGCAAAACTTGCGCAAACCGAACGCGAACGCGCATGGCGTGAAATGGCTCAACAAATTGCACATGAAATAAAAAATCCTCTGACGCCCATGCAACTTAATATTCAGCATGTGATGCGATTGAAAAAAAATAATGCGCCCGATTGGGAAAATCATTTCGAAAAACTCGCAAAATCGCTTATGGAACAAATAAATATCTTGTCAATAACAGCATCCGAATTTTCGGATTTTGCAAAATTTGCAAATCTTGAGCGGCATGATGTTGATATTATAAATTTGTTGGAAAAACAATTGGAAATCTTCAAAGGATACGAAAAAATAAAAATATCGCTTAATGTCAGCGGCATTCGTCATAAAATTGTATCGGCGTTGTATGAACAATTACAGCGAGTTTTTACAAACCTTATAAAAAATGCGGTACAGGCGATAGGCGATGATAACGAAGGCGAAATAGAATTGTTTGCCGAAGATTTGTCAAATAATTATTATCGTTTCAAAGTGCAGGATTCGGGGACAGGAATAAGCGAAGAACAAAGCAAACATTTATTTATTCCCAATTTTACAACCAAATCAAGCGGCATGGGTCTTGGACTTGCAATATCGAAAAACATTGTTGAAAGCATTGGCGGACGAATATATTACTCGCCGACTCAATCGGGTAAAACATGTTTTGTTATTGAATTACCTGCAAAAAATCATTAAAATTGTGTTTCGATTCGGCTGGTTCTTTATATTGTCATACCCTGCTATAGGTTGACAGCAAAAAAGGGCAAAAATATGACAAAACAGGTAAGAAAATGTTATCGGTACACTTTTTGCTTCAAGCAAAAATATTAACAGAAATTATTTATGTAAAGATGAAACACGAACAAGACGAGACAGACAGAATTAATAATGCGCTATTATTCTAACGGAAATGTTAAAAATTTGATATTTATAGATAATATTATATTTATTGTAAAAATTTTTTTTACCTTTGCGCCTCTTTTTGGTACCATGGCCGAGTGGTGAGGCAGCGGTCTGCAAAACCGCGTACAGCAGTTCGAGTCTGCTTGGTACCTCAATTCCTTTGTAAAAAAAATGTTAATCCGTAATAACATTAAAATTAAATCTTACAGATAAAATTACAGAATCATTATTTAATATCTAAAATAATACTATCTTTGCGATAAGATAAATTAACCCTATTTAAAATAAAATTGATTATGAAAAAAATCTTATTATTATGTTTTTTGAGCATCGGTTTGGCAATGTATGCGCAGCCGACAAATCCGGATTGGTCGTTTCCGATAGAAGGGAAGCCTGCACGAATTTTTGTTCACGATTTTACAGGTATTCCGATTGTTGAAACATCCGATTTTTATTATGGAGTAAACTACATCGATGGAGATGTATTATGGAAAATTAAGAAAACTGTCGAGGCATTTCAGGAAATACCGCTTACTCCTTTTGCATCGGTTAGCAGTATGTTTATTGATGTGGAAACAGGCAAAGTATTATTTGGCGCCGACTCTGCAACGAAAGTTTCGAGTATTATGGAAACAAATATAATTCCCGAAATATTTGTGCTTTTGGTTAAAGTCAGTTCTCCCGGCAGATTGATAAAATTGCATTGCATAGATTTGGAAAAAAGCGAATTGTTGTGGAGTAAAGAATTGGAGAAAGAAAGCGCTATGAAAAATTTAGGCAGAATTACAGGTTTGGGGACGTTAGGCTCGATTAACGCTTTTGAGCCGAAAGTAACATCGTCAAAAGATATTGTTTATAAAAACAACAAAAAATTGTTTTTGATAAACAGTAAAGATGGCAGCAGCATTTGGGAAAATGAAAGTAATCCGGGAACTTTTTTCTTGGATAGTAAAGAAGAATATTTAATAGCCGTTGACCCGGGCGGAGGTTTATTGTCAACAGAATCATTCGGTAAAAAAGTGTCGGCAATTGACATAAAAACCGGAAAAATTTTATGGAAAAAACCTGTGGAAATTGCAGGCAATTTTAGAAAACAAATTCAACTTGATGACGAAAACGTACTAATCGCAGGAAAAGAAGGTTTTAATATTTATAAATATGCGACAGGCGAAAAGTTTTGGAAAAAAGATTATGAAGCCAAAAAATTAAAAGATGTAACCGTTGAAAACGAAGGATATGAAGTTTTTTATGGAAATAAAACAATGCTGGTTGATAAAGTATCGGGGAAAAATGTTTGGAAAAAACCATTTGAAATGGATTTGGAAAATGAAGATGATGATGTGAATAAAGTAGAATATGAAAAAGGATACCTGATTTTAGGTCCCGAATATGTTCAATTTGTGGATAAAGTAAAAGGCAAATCAATATGGATATTGTCAGTTGATAAAACAGCCAGAGTTGCATTTGATAACAAGAACAAAAAAGTAGCGATACTTGATGGGAAAAAATTTTATTTATTCAATCCAGATGAATTGGCGAAAAGACCTGTAAAAACAAAATTCGACATAGAAAAACCTGAAGAAATTAATATTTTTGAAACACGTAATACAGGCTATTTTGTACAGGGTCTTAATGAATATTTCTTCTTGGATAACAGCGGAACGATGCTGTCGCATAAATATTTTAAGCAACTTGCAACAGACCGCTTGGCAAAAACATTGCTCACGGTGGGCAGTATTGCTTCAGGTATAATGTCAACAGAAATAACGTTATCGGATAATAGCGGGAATAGTACAACATTTGGAGCATTTACAAGTAATACAAAAGAATATGCCGAATTGTCAAGAGGAATGTCTGGCGCAGTTACGAAACTAAAACAACAGGCTAAATTACGAAACGCATCAGTAACAACCAACGATTTTGCTTATTTCATTTCAGGCGAGAAAAAAGATGACCAAGATGTGATGACTTTGGTGAAAGTTGATAAAAATACAGGCGAAGAAGTGAAAACCTTCAATATCGGCAACGACCGCAAAATTATTTACGAAATTGCGCATAATATTAACATGGTTTTTGTTATCATTGACGGGCAGCTGGCAGCGTTCAATCTGTAATGCATAACATTGACCGAATTGGTAAATTCAAAAAAATGAAGAGGCTGTCTTAAAAGCCTCAAAAAAGCGATTGTCATTGCGGGCTTGACCCGCAATCTCCTAATTATCACATGCGATTTTTCAGGAGATACCGTGTCAAGCACGGTATGACGGGCTT
>JAISPX010000204.1 GCA_031274595.1 Prevotellaceae bacterium
GCGGCACAACATATAATTGGTACACCGTGCCAAGTGGAGGCACTCCGGACTTTTCGAGTACAGGGATATATATAATACCGACAACTTTATCATTAGGCACACATACCTATTATGTATCAGCTGTTAACGAGTGTAGCGAAAGTTCAAGTAGAACACAAGTAAATATACATGTAAATTCAATACCTGTAACACCATTGGTAAGTCCAACAGATACAACGTTATGCTATGGTACGACAGGCACTATATATTTGAATGGTGGCACTGCTTATAATTGGTACACAGTGCCAAGTGGAGGTGCTCCGGACTTTTCAAGTACAGGGATATATATAATACCGACAACTTTATCATCAGGCACACATACCTATTATGTATCGGCTGTTAACGGATGTGGAGAAAGTTCAACCAGAAGAGTTGTTAATATAACAATAAATCAGATACCTGCAGTGCCTTCTGTATCGCCTGTCGATACAATAATATGTCCCGGAACATGGGCTACACTACGAGTAAGCGGCGAATTGGGAGCAACATTTAAATGGTATAATTCTTCAATTGGAGGCGTTTCGATACACAATGGCGCAACATATTTGATAAATCCATCTGTATTAACAAAATATTATGTTTCTCAGACAGTAAATTCTTGCGAAAGCATTGGCAGAGATTCGGCAACGGTCGAGGTTGCTATACATAATATTCCAAAACTTGTGAACGGCTCATATTGCGATAGTGATGCAGGTTATTATTATTCGGGGAATGTGTATACTGAGGGTATTTATTATGATATAATTATTCCGGGAGAGACTGCATGTGATACATCTGTTACTCTTGTTGTTGTAAAAAATCCTACGTATGATATCAATATTTTTGATACAATATGTTATGGTGAAAGTTATCACTTTGATGGAAATGATTATACAGAAACAGGAATTTATCAGGCAAATTTGAATACATCATTAGGTTGTGACAGTATTGTTAAGTTAAATTTAAATGTGGAAAAAGGATGTAACAGCCAAACAATAACTGCCGAAAAGGATTATTACGAATTAACATACGGATATTTGCCAAACCCATTCACATTCAACGTAACTGTATCAACAGGATTGCCTGTTACATTAGATGTTTCTGGAACATCGGTAGATGCCCAAATATCGGCAAATACATGCTTGGTTACCATAAAAGGAGTCGGCATAACTGTTATAACATTACGGCAAACAGGAAACGATTATTACGCTCCAACCGAAACATCAGTTACTGTTGTCGTGAATCCTGCAAGATTAATAATCATTGCTAATAGCTTCAATATTAAAATGGGTGATACTTATCCGACATTTTCGTATTGGACAGATGGACTTGTGTATGGCGAAACAAATTCGGTGATTACTAAGCTTCCTGTATTTTATTGCTCTGTTACAAATACAGATATTATGGGAGAATATCCGATAATAATCAGTGGAGCTGAAGCAGATAATTATGAAATAGAATACAAAAATGGCGTTTTAGAAATTAGAGAAACTACAAGAAAACTGCCAAATGCCTTTACTCCATACGTTCCAGATGGTCTTAATGATATTTTTGGAGCAGGTTACGATTTATATATTTTTAACCGTTGGGGTTCTTGTTTGTATAAAGGAAATAGTGGCTGGGACGGAAAATATAAAGGAACGTTTGTCGCTTCTGGTACATATTATTATTACGCAAAAGATTCAGACGGAGCTGAATACAGCGGCTCTGTAACGCTGATAAAGCAATTTTGATTTTAATTTATTGTCAAATTGTATAATATTTGAAGTGAGACTGTTCAAAAACGAGCAGTCTCTTCTTTTGATTATGCGGCTATATAAATTATCTTTGTTTACAAGCCAAGATTATTATCATACATTTATAAAATATAAATTGTTTTATATGTCTGCATGTAATTCAAAAATTTTGTGTACATTTGTAGGATACTAAATAAATTTGAATTAATATCGAAAAAATACAATGAAAAATATAAAAATATTGTTTTTCTTATTAATTATATGCGTGATAGTTTATTTCAGCATAAATATACCGATATTACTTGTTTCCGAAAAAAAATTCGGTAACATAAATCAGGATGAAATAGATTTGGTAAAGATAACACGCGACTCAATACAAACCGAACTGCGCAAAACAGAAGATGGAATCTGGCTTGCCAACGGCAAAGCAACAAATAAACTGATTATTGATAATTTGATTTATGCATTATCTCATCAATCTGCCGATTTTCCTGTGTCAATGGCTATTACAAAACAAGCGATTGACAAACTCAACGAACATGGATTCAACGTAAAAGTTTTTTCGGGAAGCGCCAAAAAATTGGATTTCAAAATTACATGTATGGATACGCTTTGCATAGGATTGGTTACAAACAAAAAACAACCTTATGCGCTTTCAATTCCGGGATACGATGACCAAACAATCGACTATATCAGCGCAAATGCATCATTTTATTTTAACAACAATGTGTTCAAATATCTTCCTTCCGAAATAGAAAAAATTACGGTTGAAAATATCGAAAATCCCACAGAATCATTTACAATTTTTAATAATTCCAGAAATCAGTTAATGCTGTTGGACATTAAAAATCAAAATTTTATAAATACGTTTAACGAAAACAAGATACGTGCTTATTTAAGTTATTTTAATGGAGTTGAATATACAAAAATTCTTGATATTAAAGAAAGAGAAAAACGGAATATTATAAATCGAAAACCATCATATAAATTGACTGTAAAAACCAATAAAAATGAAATATCGTTAACAATTACAAATATAGTTTTGAACAAACCAACAGAACGATATGGACAAATACAATTGATAGATACGGATAATTTTTATTTGTTAATGAATAATAATCAGGACATTGCAATTGCCAAATGGATAGAGTTCGACATCTTATTAAAAAATTTATCTGATTTTGTTGATAAATAGTTTGGTATATAAGTGTGCAAAGAAATAAAAAATTATTATTTTTGCCGTGATGTATTTGAATATAAAAATGTCTAAATAAAAAATATTATGAATTTTGTAGTATCAAGTAGCGAATTATTAAATCGTTTACAAACAATCAGCAAAGTGATAAGTAACAAAAATACTTTGCCTATATTGGATAATTTCTTATTCCAATTAAAAGATAATGAGCTTAAAATAACAGCTTGCGATCTTGAAACAACTTTTGTTACAACCTTGAAAATAGAAAATGTTACATCGGAAGGTGAAATAGCAATTCCGGCAAAACTGCTTACCGACTCGCTTCGTGAATTTTCCGATCAGCCTCTTACGTTTAAAGTTGATGAATCAACTTTATCGATTGAAATACGCTGGAATTCGGGAAAATCTAATATTCTCGGAGCAAATGTCGAAGATTTTCCATCGCTTCCGACAATAGATGAAGAAAAAAAATCGGCGATAGAAATTTCAGCAGACGCATTGCTCGAAAGTATCAACCGTACTTTGTTTGCAACTGCCGACGACCAACTTCGCCCTGCGATGAACGGTATTTATTTTGATCTGAATGGAGATGAAAATTATCTTACTTTTGTCGCTTCGGATGCCCATAAACTTGTGCGATATATTCGTAACGAAGTTACAATTGAAAAAAACGCATCGTTTATACTTCCCAAAAAACCGGCAAGCCTTTTAAAATCAATACTTACAAAAGAAGAAGAAAACGTGAAAATCGAATTTGACGAAAAAAATGTTTTATTCTCGTTGAGCAATTATGTGCTTGTTTGTCGCTTAATTGAAAATGCTTATCCAAGTTACAACTCGGTAATTCCAAAAAACAATCCGAACAAAGTAACTGTTGACAGAGTTGAACTTTTGAATAGTATTCGCCGCGTTGCAACATTTTCAAGCCCTGCAAGCAATCTTATAAAATTAAAAATTGCAGGCAATGAATTGACGTCTTACGCTCAGGATTTGGATTTTTCAATTTCGGGAGACGACCGCGTTACCTGTCAATACGATGGCGGAGATATAGAAATAGGCTTCAAATCTACGTTTTTGATAGAAATATTATCTAATATAAATTCGCAAAATGTATCAATTGAATTGGCAGATTCTAATCGCGCTGCGCTTTTTCTGCCTTTCGACAAATCAGAAAAAGAAGATTTGCTGATGCTGCTAATGCCAATGATGATTGGATAAATAATGGAATGTAACTAAACAGTAAACCGTAGAGACGCAATTATTGCGTCTCTATATTATATATGCAAAAATGAAATTAAATTTAAAAAACCCGATTATAGTTATCGACTTGGAAACAACAGGTCTTGATATTGCAAAAGATCGCATAGTTGAAATTTGTATAATAAAAATTTTGCCAAACGGTAATGAAGATATAAAAATTCGGCGTCTGAATCCTACAATTCCCATATCGCCCGAAGCATCCCAAATACACGGAATTTATAATGAAGATGTAAAAGATTGTCCCACATTTCGGGATGTAGCAAAAAGTCTGGCAACATATATCAGCGGCTGCGACCTTATCGGATACAATTCAATAAAGTTTGACATACCTTTGCTTGCCGAAGAATTTCTGCGTGCCGAAGTTGATATTGACTTTCGCAAATGTAAGATGATTGATGTGCAAAACATTTTTCACAAAATGGAACAGCGGACATTAGTTGCGGCATATAAATTTTATTGCCACAAAAACCTTGACAATGCGCACAGCGCCGAAGCCGATACTCGCGCAACTATCGAAGTGCTTGAGTCGCAATTAGACCTTTATCCAGAATTGCAAAACAATATTGCATTTTTATCGGATTTTTCAACAAAATCGCGCAACGTAGATTATGCGGGACGTTTTGTGTACAACGATAAAGACGAAGTGATTGTAAATTTCGGAAAACACAAAGGACGCCTGCTTTCTGATGTTTTGCAAACAGAACCGAGTTATTACGATTGGATGATGAACAGCGATTTTGCTCTGGATACAAAAAATGTGCTTACAAAAATTCGCCTTTCGCAGTTAAACAGGCTGTTTTGATGTAAAAAATGAAAATCTTTGTTGTCGAAAATAATTTTTCCGATACTGTGCAAAGCCTTGCAGTACCAGTGTTTTCGATGCGTCCCGAAACATCATTGTTGCGCAACAATCAAAATTTTTTCTTTCCCGAATTTACCAAAGATATTGTTTGCGGCGTTTCCGTTTTTATTCGCCTTTCGCGTATAGGTCGTTGCATTTACAAAAGATTTGCAAGCAGGTATTACGAAGAAATCGGTGCAGGCATTTGTTTTACCGCTGTTGACATATTACACAGAATGAAAGCCGAAAATAAACCTGCCGACATTGCCCGTTGTTTCGATTTTTCGTTGCCCATAAGTCCTGAAACAATTTCAGCGAACGAAATTAATTGCAAAAATATTAATGTGCAACTTAGTCTTAACGGCGAAATTTTACAAAGTTACAACACTTCGCAATTGCTTTTTGATGTTGATGAAATTATATCTTACATTTCGCAATTTGTGAGTTTTAAAATAGGCGACATCGTTTTAATAAGTTTACCGAATACAACAACAAAAATCAAAATCGGCGACAAATTACAGGCATACGTGAACAACAAAAAAATGCTGGATTTTGAAGTGGAGTAGATTTACTTTCATTAACCATTAACCAGCGGTTTGGTATTAATGAAAAAATCCACTTTTCAGGGTGGATTTTCACTTGAAATCAATTATTAAAATTCACTTGGTTTATATTTCACCTTCAATTGTAATTTTACATTCAACTACCTGTTTTTTTGCTATTGATTTTTTATCGGGTTGTTTGCCGCCAACGGAAAGTTGCAATGCTCCCGATGCTATAATTTCCGCATTGTCGCTGGCATTGCGGACTGCCATTTGCGAGGGAGCGAGCAAAAATTCAACCTCGCGGCTTTCGCCGGCTTTCAGGTGTATTCTCTTAAATCCCTGCAATGTTCTTATCGGAGTTTTCCACGACTGGCTTTTGGGCAGCGACACGTAAAGTTGCACTACTTCGTCGCCATCCATTTTGCCTGTGTTTTTCACTTCGGCGGTTATTCTCGCTGTGTCGCCTGCTTTAATGGTTTGAGGCGCGTTTATGATTGAATATTCAAAGGTGGAATAACTGAGTCCGTATCCAAATTCATAAAGCGGAGTTCCGTCAAAGTAGCGATACGTTTTGCCTTGCATGTCGTAGTCGGTGAAGGCGGGAATGTCATCAATGCTTTTGTAGAACGTGAGCGGCAGGCGTCCTGCGGGATTATAGTCGCCGAAAAGGACATCGGCGATTGCCGCGCCTCCCTGCTGCCCTGGATACCATGCTTCGATTATTGCGGGGATATTTTCATTTTCCCAATTGATTGCAAGGGCGCTGCCGTTTAATAAAACAAGCGCTATGGGTTTGCCGAGTTTGTGTATTTCTCTGATTAGTTCTTTTTGGGTAGCGGGTAATTCTATGCTTGTGCGGTCGCCGCCATCGAAGCCTTCGATATTAACGGGCATTTCTTCGCCTTCGAGCGAGGGACTTATTCCCAAGCATAAAACAACGACATCCGAATTT